>DVLR01000120.1 GCA_018715425.1 Candidatus Merdenecus merdavium | reverse complement strand
CATTTCAAAAACCCCTAAAAATTTACGGTTCTTTTTAAGGTCTGTAATAATTCCTTTTCGGATAACGATATCCGCAATTAATTCATCTTTTGTAGCTAGCGCCAGTGATCTATCATCACAGCATTTTGGTTGTGTAATTACTCTTATGTCCACTAGTACAATCTCTCATTTCTTTTTATTATTTCTACTATTACTATACCACAAATCAGGACAATCTTTAAGCAAAACTTCTCGACAGATTGTACTTTTTTTTGCAATCCAGTTTATGATTCCTTGCTTTCTAGATTATTTTTAATATGAACATCTAATTGACTATGTGCAATAGTAATATGATGAGCATCAAAGGTTAATTTAATAGACTCAACGATTTCGTATCGACAATTCCAATAATCTCCCATACCTGTCCAAGCTCTACAGCCTAAATACACTGCATCTGGTCCTAATTCATCAACAAAAACACTGATCTCCTCTGTGGCTAAGATTTTATCATGATCTAATAAAATCTGCATTAAAATTTCTTTAGCTAGTAACAGGTCCCCATCGTATGGAATCCCTACACGAATATCTAATCTTCGTTTATTCTGAGACGTTACATTCACAATACTAGTATTACTTAATGCACCATTTGGAATCGTAACAACTTTATTATCAGCGGTTACTAAAGTAGTATAGAATAATTCTATTTTTTCAACGGTTCCTTCATTTTTATCTCCATTTTCAATAATATAATCTCCTACTCGAAAAGGATGAAGGATTAGGAGCAACACTCCACCTGCAAAGTTCGATAAAGAACCTTGCAATGCTAGACCTAAGGTCAACCCTGCTGATCCTAAAACTGCTATAATTGTTGATTCTGTAATTCCTATATCTAATTTAATCGCTATACTAGCTAATAAAAGAGATCGCAATACAATATTGACAAATGAGTCTATAAACTGTATCACACCTGTATCTAAGGATGATAACTCTAAAGTTCTCTTTATAATTTTTCGTAAATAGTTTATTAGCTTTGAAAAAATAAAGTAAGCAAGAATAAGAACCAAAATTTTTAAAATCGAATGTATGATAGTATCTTTATACTGTTCATACAGCTCTGCTATCTTGCTTGGTTTTAACTGACTCAGTGTATTACTGATTTCTTCCTTCATATCACTTGTTTCTTTCATTTCATTGCTATCCGCAACGACTGTCATCCATTCTAAAGTAGTTTTTTTCATGTTTGCCAATAACATATGTATTCCTTTCTGATCCTCCTAGTTGCCTACTTATTTATCGGCTTCGTTTTTTCTTCCTTTTTTTCTTTCGTTTTTTCTTCCATTTTAGCTTTCAAAGCAGTTTTATTCGTAGTGGATTTTAGATTTGTTGGGACATATGAAAATACTGCTGTAGATAATGCTGCTACTTTTATTAAGATAGAGTAATCCCTAGCATCACATTCTGATTTCTTGGCCATTTTAATTCTAGGATTTACAAAACCATTCCCTCCATATATTTTTTGATCGCTATTAAATATCTCTTTATACTTTCCTTGGTATGGAACACCAATTTTATAATTTTCGTAATCTACACCTGAAAAATTACTAATGATCAGCAGAGTTTCATCTTTACGGTTTGTCTTTCTTAAAAAAACAACGATATTTTCATTTGCTGAAATATTATTGATCCATTCAAATCCTTTTTCATCATAATCCATCTTATATAATGCAGGTTGATTTTTATAAAGTTTATTTAAATCCCGCATATAGTCTTGTAGCTGTTTGTGCTCTTCATATTCAAGTAAAGACCACTCCAGTTCCTTATCCTCTGACCACTCACTATATTGTCCAAAATCTTGCCCCATAAACAGAAGTTTTTTTCCAGGGTGAGCCATCATATACCCGTAAGCTGCTCGTAAATTAGAAAACTTTATTTTTCCATCTCCTGGCATTTTTCCGATCATCGAACTTTTTCCATGGACGACTTCATCGTGAGATAGACAGAGAATAAATCTTTCACTATAGGCATAAATCATGCTAAATATTAACTCCCCATGGTGATAAGAGCGCTCAATGGGATCATATTTCATATATCCTAAAAAATCATTCATCCATCCCATATTCCATTTATAATCGAATCCTAAGCCATTTTCTTTTAACTCTCCTGTCACCATTGGCCAAGCAGTGGAATCTTCCGCAATCAGAACACTACCCGTTTTTTCTTTATGAAAAATAGAATTTAAATGTTTCAAAAACTCTATGGCTTCAAGATTTTCATTTTCACCATACATATTAGGAATCCACTCTCCTGATTTTCTACCGTAGTCTAAGTACAACATAGATGCTACTGCATCAATACGAATTCCATCTATATGGTATTTATTCACCCAGAATAATGCATTTGCTATTAAAAAATTAGTAACTTGTGGACGTCCATAATTATATATTAATGTACCCCAATCAGGATGAGATCCCTGCCTTGGATCTTTATGTTCATAAAGACACGTACCATCAAAGTTCGATAATCCAAAGGTATCTCTTGGAAAATGAGCTGGTACCCAATCTAAGATGATACCAATATTTTTACTATGAAGATAATCGATAAAGTACATAAAATCCTGTGGCGAACCATAGCGGCTTGTAGGTGCATAATAACCAGTCACCTGATAGCCCCATGATTTATCGTAAGGATGCTCCATAATTGGCATTAATTCTACGTGTGTATAATGCATATCCATCACATATTCCGCTACTAAAGGTGCAAGCTCCCGATAATTATAAAATTCCCTATCTTCTGGTTTTCTAAAAGATCCTAAATGTAATTCATAAATGCTCATTGGTTGCTGATATGTATTTACTTTTTTTCGATAGGATAACCACTTATGATCCTTCCATTGATATTCTAATGCTGTGACAATGGATGCCGTTTCTGGACGCATCTGAGCAGCGTTTCCATAAGGGTCTGATTTTAGAAATACTAAACCACACTTAGCTTTTATTTCGAACTTATATAGCTCCCCTACTTGAACACCCGGTATAAATAATTCAAAAATACCATAATCCCCAAGGCGATTCATCTGATGGATTCTTCCATCCCAATGATTAAAATCTCCTACCACACTGACACGCAAAGCATTTGGAGCCCAAACTGCAAATAAAACTCCTTCGACTCCCTTTATGGTCATGGGATGTGCACCTAATTTTTCATAAATATCATAGTGGATGCCTGCCTCAAATTTTTTTAAGTCTTTCTCTGTAAATTGAGATGGATAGTTATAGATATCTTTTCTTTCTATGATCTTACCATCTTCTTTTTCGATGATCAATTCATAAGACGGAATTTGTTTCCGTGAAAGAAGAACTGCAAAAAAACCATCCTCATCCACTTTCTCCATTGGATATAAAGTTTTTACTTTATTTATTTTAACTTTAATACTACAAGCCGTTGGGTCATAGACTTGTATCAAAACTCCTTCCTTGGTAAGGTGCGCCCCTAGAATGTCTCCTGGTCGATCCTCCTC
>DVLR01000119.1 GCA_018715425.1 Candidatus Merdenecus merdavium | reverse complement strand
TGGAATGATCCTGTTTATGGTGGATTGCAACAAAAGGTGATAAATAGGGTATTCCAAAGCTTTCTAAATTTGCTAAGTGTGTAAGGATCAGCATTATGCCTATAATAAATCCAAAGACTCCGAACAATGCGGATAAACCAATAACTAAATAACGGATCAAGCGAAAAGCAGAAGAAAAAGTTTCATTTGGAATCGTAAAGGATGCAATAGCAGTAAAGGCTACTACAATGACCACCATGGAGCTAACAAGATTGGCGCTTACGGCTGCATCCCCAATAATCAGTCCGCCAACGATCCCAATGGTATTACCTAAAGGTGAAGGAAGACGAATACCAGCTTCGCATAATAGCTCGAAAGCAAGTTGTAAAATAATAACCTCTAATACAATGGAAAATGGAACTCCTCGTCTTGCAGATGCAAAAGAAAGGGCAAGGGAGGTTGGAATCATCTCTGGTTGATAATTAGTAATAGCAATATATAAACCAGGTAGACCAATGGCAATCAAGGCAGCCAGATATCTTAAAATACGTATGAATGAAACGATTTCAAAACGATTATAATAATCATCGGATGCCTGAAAAAAGGAACTTATGGTAACTGGTAAGATCAAAGCCATAGGGGAGTTATCTACCAAGATGGCTACTCTCCCTTCTAAAATAGAGGAGGCAGCTTTATCTGGACGCTCTGTGGATTGAAACTGTGGAAAGGGGGAATACCAGGCAGTTTCCGTAAGTTGCTCTAACATACCAATATCAAAAATACCATCGATGGTAAAGCTATTGATTCTTTTTTTTATATCTTCTACCAGATGTTCTTCCACAATTCCTTTGATATAAACGAGGGAAATATCTGTACGGCTACGGATACCAACTTTCATAGGCTCCATCTTTAAATCCGTATCTCGTATTCTCCTTCTGATCAATACTTTATTTATGGCTACACTTTCTGTAAATCCATCTTTTGCTCCTTTAATGGTAACTTCTGTTTCTACTTGAGGAACCCCTCGGCTAGGAAAGTTTTTAAAAGAGATCATAATGCCCTTATCATATCCATCAACCAAGAGAATAACATCTCCTGATAAGATAGATTGAGTGATTTCATCCATGGTTGTTTGATCTTTGGTATCTGCTGTTTGTAGGGCTAAATCCTTAATATAATCATATTTTTTTTTCGAAGGCAAACCATCCATACGAAAGAGTAGGTTTCGAATAACGTTTTGCTCTAGCAGTTGGCGTTCGATCATATTATCGATATAGGAGATATAGATATCTACCTTATTGGTTGTACCAATGGTAAACTGTCTTTTGATCACATCGCCACAGTTTTCAAAGAGACTATCTAAAACTTTTATATTATCATCTAACCTAGTGGATAAGGGAAGATCAACCTTGTGGTTTTTATCATGGAAATTATTCATAATACCTCCAAGTTGTGTCTGGTTATGGACATTCAGGTAACTATTTAGATTATGGACAGAATGATAAAAAATATACCTTGGAGATGTTAAAATAAAGATTGACCTTATATTTTAAATGTGATACTCTACTAGAAGGGAATGAAGTTCTCCCTGGGATCATACCTAAACCGCTATAAGCTGATGACTTCTACAAGTTGGAAACATAAGAAAGATGAAGCATTCTTTTTCCTACTTGTGAAGGACTCAGCTTTTTTTATGTAAAAAAACAGAGATTGGGGAAAATGGAAACCACAAATCATGAAGAACCCCTTTCTTATTATTCCAAAAAAATCGAGGAGGAAAATTATGTTAGAAAGTTTAGCAGTTATTTTTTTAATGGGAATGTTTTTAGGATGGATCTTAAAGAAGGTAAGAATACCTAGTTTATTAGGAATGTTAATAACAGGTATGATTCTTGGACCTTATGCTTTAAATCTGATCCATCCTTCTATTTTAAATATTTCTACGGATTTAAGGCAGATTGCCTTGATTATTATTTTAACGAGAGCAGGTTTATCTTTAGATATTAATGAACTAAAGAAAGTAGGGAGACCAGCAATTTTCATGTGCTTTGTACCAGCCTGTTTTGAAATTTTGGGAATGGTAATTTTAGCACCTAGGATCCTTGGGATTTCTACCATAGAAGCGGCAATTATGGGAGCAGTAGTAGGAGCGGTATCGCCAGCTGTCATTGTTCCAAAAATGTTAACTTTCATGGAGGAAGGATATGGAGTGAAAAAAAGTATTCCCCAACTTATTTTAGCTGGTGCATCTGTAGACGATGTTTTTGTAATTGTTATGTTTACTGCTTTTGTAGGAATGGAACAAGGTAAAGGAATTTCTGCAGTCAGTTTTATTCAAATCCCAATATCCATTTTAAGTGGAATCGCTTTTGGGCTCATAATCGGAGTGGTGTTTCAAAAGGTCTTTCAAAGAATCCATATTAGAGATTCTGCGAAGGTTCTTATTTTACTTTGTATTTCCTTTTTTATGGTTACTTTAGAAACGAAATTAAAAGGTGTTTTTCCCTTTTCAGGTCTCCTTGCTGTCATGAGTATTGGCATAGCAGTTAGAAAAAAGAATGCCAATCTATCACAACGTTTAGCTACAAAATATAGCAAACTTTGGGTGGGAGCGGAAGTGTTATTATTCGTTTTAGTAGGCGCAACGGTAAATCTTTCTTATGCTTTTCAGGCTGGTGGAGCCGTGGTTTTACTAATACTATTAGTACTTCTATTTCGTGTAACGGGAGTGCTGGTCTGTCTTGTTAAAACAGATCTGAATTGGAAGGAACGAATCTTTTGTATGATTGCATATATGCCTAAGGCAACAGTACAAGCTGCTATAGGAGGAATACCTTTGGCACTGGGGCTTGATTGTGGTCAAATTGTATTAACGGTAGCAGTATTAGCGATTCTGATTACAGCACCTTTAGGAGCTTTTGGAATTGATTTTTCTTATAAGAAAACACTGTCAAAAGATCATAGTTAATGGAATCGATATTTTTAAAAAGTATTACGTTGATGCTTTCTACGATAAGTAGAAGGGGTCATCCCCACTTCCTGTTTAAAAACGGAAATAAAATAACTTTGAGAAGAGAAGTTTAAATAGCTACTAATTTCTGAATACGAAAAGTCAGAAAAAGTTAATAAATTTTTAGCAGCATAAATACGTTCTTTTTTTACGTAATCAACGAAGGAATAACCCACTTCTTTTTTGAACTTTCTGGAAAATTGTCCTGCACTTAAATGGGCAGCCCTACTAATATCTTCTAATGTGAGATCATCGTGAAGATGGTTGTGGAT
>DVLR01000118.1 GCA_018715425.1 Candidatus Merdenecus merdavium | reverse complement strand
TCCTGATGTGTTCTTAATAAAACTTTGTATTTGTTTCCCTGTAAATGAATAATAGAAAAACTTTCCATCAAAACTTTTATTTTTGAACCAGATTATATTTCCGTCTTTAAAGTACAACGGTGCTTTACTTTCTATCAAATATGGTACTCCTATAGACCCTACACCCGTAACCAATAAATCTCCAATTTCTACTTTACCAGAAATCTTTGAATACTCCTCATATTTTTCTTCGGAAATGTACAAACAGTCTGTTGGTATTTCACCCTTAGCAAAAGAGACAATATCTCTTGCCCTTAGAAACCTTATACCAGAAGCCATCCAATCCGATTGGTGGATTCGCTTTACAGAAGTCACATTCATAACTTCCCCCAACTTACACTGTTCCCAATCGTCAGTAAATCCAGCTAATCTGCGACGTGGTTTCTTCTCATTTCCAACTGGAAACATTTCATAAAGGAGTGCCGATTTCATGTTTTTCAACTTATCTAACTTACGCTGTTGAAGGGTGATGGTGTTGTCGATGTTTTTGAATAGATTTCCAATTTGACATTGTTCCCTTTCTCTTGGAAAGTTTAAGACCATACCCTTAACAATTTGTCCATTTAGTTTTGGCTGCGCAGTTCCACTGTTAAATCGTTCATAATTTTGTAGCTCTAATAATTGGAGCAAAAAAAAGTTTGAGCCATTCTTCATTTTTATGATGTGGGCATGGTTGTTAAGCCAGAACCTTCCTTGGGTTAAATATGCTATTGGACTGTTTCGCATTGTAATATTTGCCCCGTCTTCCGCCAACAAAACATATTCCCCATCAAATATATAATCATCAACGTAGTCTATTATTCCTGTTGCACCATAGTATGGGATTTTTCCTCTTTTTCGTTTGCTTGAGTCTATTGGTATACGTTTTTCGTCATAAAACTCCGCTAGATCTCCTAACTTACGCTTTTCCCAAGCATCAGCATCTTTAAATTCTTTAAACCTTCTTTTCGGTACTAATTTATCCATTATAGCACCACCAATTCTTTCATAAGTCTATCTAATTCAGATTCAGCTTCTTTTAGTTTCTCTTCAATGTCAAATAAAGTATCAGAATACCTATCTTTAAGTTCTTTTAAAACGTTTAAATCTTCTTTTAACGGATTTTTAATTAAATTTAAAATATTATCTTTAAATCTTCCAAACCATTTTTCATAGATTAAATCATCAATTTCTTTATCTGTAAGATCCGAAATTCTATCTTGTACTTCTTCTTTCAACTTTTTCTCACTTGCTTTAATCCTTCTAGAGACTGTACTTTTATCTGTAAATAAATCATTTACTTCTTTTAACAGTTCATATTCTTTCGACTTTTTTACTACTGCCTTTAACTCTGCTTTTAATAGCTTACTATCAAAAGCATCACCAAGTTCATCCTCTTCAGTTTTCTTAAGAGTTTCTGATAACACTTCATTTTCAAAAGAATCTTCATTCTTAGCTGCCTCAACAAATTCAGCTATCTTTGCCTCAATATCTTGAAGTGATGTATTATCTTCATCAATATTCTTTACTTCTTCTGAGTACAAAACTCTTTTGATAAGTTCCGTTGGTACAATGCTACCTTCCCATCCATCTTGCTCTTCTCTTTTTTTATCGCCGGTACCTTTCGTCACCATATTTGCCACTTTGCTTCTACCAGCCTCATAGAATTCAGAATTTGCAATAATCTCACTGTCATAGGTCAAAGAGTTATGCCAAATTTCTGCAACTACTTGATAACCATCATAAACATCTACAAACTCATATTTATTTAATAGAGATTTAATTTCTTTAAGCATAGTATTCATTAAAACATGAGCATCCGTTTCGTTATTAATTGTTTTTAAAATATTCCAATATTTCTCTATATAATCTTCTACTTCTTTTTCTAATTTCTTTGTATTTTCCACTACACTACTACTATTTAGAATGACCTCAGTTATTTCTTCAATTGGTGCTGTAAGTTCTATATAACCTGGCCTTATTTCTTTTGTAAAGTTTTTCAGTAGGTCTGGTGCCATATTTTGTATTGTATGCAATCTATCTAAATTAGAAATAGGGATTCCACCATACAGATGTGCATCTACGTCTTGAGGTATTTCTTTTTCTAGGCCTTCTACGTATCTTGGAATATTTAAATTATATTGGTTTTCAATTAACTCCTCCCTTGTAGCTAAATGACTATATCCTTGGACCTCTTTCTTCTCGTTGTAAACATCAACGATTCTTGAAATATCCTTATCTTGCAATACATTTTGTTTTCCTTCTTTTATAAATTCTTTTGATGCATCTATAATTAAAACTGGAGCACCAATTTCTCTATCTTTTTTAAGAATAAGAATTACAACTGGTATCCCTGTATTGGTAAATAAATTACTTGGCAGGCCTATAATGGTATCAATATAATTCTTTTCAAGTAATCGCTCTCTAATTTCTCCTTCTGCACCGCCTCTAAACAAAACGCCGTGAGGTAGAACAATCGCCATAGCCCCCTTGGGATTTAAATGATAAAGACCATGTAGCAAAAAGGCAAAATCTCCCTTCGAATCAGGTGGTAATACCCCAGCTATAGAGAATCTGGGATCACTTATTTTTAATCCAGCAGAATTCCAATTTTTAAGGGAATAAGGAGGATTCATAACTACTGCGTCAAACATAACCCCTTCACTAGGTCGTTCTGGGTCTTCTGGCCAGTCTTGTGCTAAAGTATCACCATTTTTCACAATCATATTGCTTGGCCTAACATCATGTAACAATAAATTCATTCTTACCAAATTATAGGTGGCTGTGTTTTTTTCTTGACC
>DVLR01000117.1 GCA_018715425.1 Candidatus Merdenecus merdavium | reverse complement strand
CGGCTCTTATTATTGGTGCGGAGACTCTTTCTAAAATGGTCGATTGGAAAGACCGATCTACGTGTATTTTGTTTGGGGATGGAGCAGGTGCTTGCATTTTAAAGGAAGATCGTGTAGGGATTCTAAGTCTTATGCAAAAGTCCGATGGAAGTAAAAGCCAAGTTTTATATTGTAAAAATAGAGAAACCCATAATCCATATATAAAGGGGAATAGGAATCCCCAATACATGGTAATGAATGGACAAGAAGTCTATAAGTTTGCATTGAAGAAGGTACCTGAGTCTATTAAAGAAGTAGTTGAAAAGGCCCAGGTGGAATTAGATACCATTAAATATTTTATTTTACATCAAGCGAACAAACGAATTTTATTTTCTGTAGCAAAAAGACTTTCCCTTCCAATAGAAAAATTTCCTATGAATTTAGACCAATGTGGTAATACATCAGCAGCTAGTATTCCAATATTATTAGATGAAATGAATCAAAAAGGCATGTTAAAGCAAGGAGATAAAGTGGTACTGTCTGGATTTGGCGGTGGTTTAACTTGGGCAGGGACACTTTTAGAATGGTGAATAATACCTATGCACAAAGACAGAAGCTAACAAGTACAAAAGTTTGGTTTTTTCATTAAGATACGATACAATAAATCATAGGAATCATAGAGGATATAAGAGATAATAGAGATAAAAGATAATAGATAAACAAGATAAAAGATAAACAAGATATAAGATAAACAAGATATAAAAGATAATAGATAAGGATACAGCTATGCATAAGAAAAACAAACTGGTTCTACTTCTCTTTTTCATGTTAACCTTTTTCGTAGGATGTTCATCCAGCACTCAAGAAGGATTCGGATCACGGAAAAGTGAAGATGTTATAAAAGCTGAAACATCCTACACAGAGGAAAAAGCAAAGGCAGAAGAGCCTGCCATGAAGGTTCATTTTATTGATGTAGGGCAGGCAGATAGTATATTAATCACTTCAAAAGATCAAGCTATGTTAGTGGATGCAGGAAATAATGATGATGCTTCATTCCTTTTGCAATACTTAACAGAACAAGGAATTAAGAAGCTAGATTACGTCATTGGAACTCATCCTCACGAGGATCATATTGGATCTTTAGATCGTGTGATTGAAAACTTTGACATTGATACAGTCATTATGCCAAATAAAGTTCATACTTCTCAGACGTTTCAGGATGTAATCACAGCAATAGAAGATAAAAATTTGAAAATCACGAAACCTGTGGTTGGAAATGAATACGTATTAGGTGATGCAAAGTTTACGATTTTAGGCCCCGTAAAAGATTATGGTGATGAACTAAATAACTGGTCTGTAGGAATTAAGATATCAGATGGTACACATAGTTTCGTACTGTGCGGCGATGCCGAAACGGAAGCAGAATATGATATGGTAGATACAGGATTAGATTTAAGTGCGGATGTTTTAAAGCTTTGCCATCATGGCAGTAGCACATCTAGTTCAGAACTGTTTTTGAAGGAAGTAAATCCTTCTTTTGCAGTGATTATGGCAGGGGTAGATAACCAATATGGCCACCCTCATAGTGAGGTCATGGATCGCTTGGAAGAGATGAATATAGAAGTATATCGCACGGATCAAGATGGTACCATTGTTGTAGAAAGCACAAAGGATCATCTCATATGGAATACCTACCCCGATGTTAAGTCGGATCATTATAATGGTAAAGAAGGTAAGGATCAGGGAAGCGATGAGGAAGGTGCTGTTAAGGGAGAGGAATCATTGGAAGAGGTCATGGTACATAAAACAAAATCTGGAAAAAGGTATCACTTGGCTAACTGCACATCTTTAGAAAATAGCGATATTGAAATTTCATTAGAGGATGCAAAGAAAGAAGGTTTAACACCATGTAAAATTTGCAATCCTCCAGAATAGGAGTGAGATAAAATGAAGTTAGTAATCGATAGAATAGAGGGAGAATTAGCTATTTGCCAGCAAGAAGATCGTAAGATGATGGAAATACCTTTACAGGACTTGCCTTTTGGTGTAAAGGAGGGCGATATTCTTCTCTACAGTAAAGACGGGATAAAGGTTTTAGCTGATGAAAGGAAAGCGTTAGAAGAAGAACTTAAAAAAAGAATGGATCGCTTATTTGAGTAAAAAAACGAGTTCCGAAGTTATTTTATGTAACTTCTTGGAACTCGTTTTTATTTATTATTTAAATATCAAGGTAATACATAGGTACTACTCGCTTTGATGCTGGAACTGGCTCATATAAAGCTGCTCATAGAACCCTCTTTTATCCATAAGCTCTTGATGGGTTCCTTGCTCTATAATGGTTCCATTATTCATAACTAAAATAAGGTCAGCATTACGGATGGTAGATAAGCGGTGAGCGATGACAAAACTAGTTCGACCTTCCATAATATTTTTCATAGCTTCTTGTAGCATCAGTTCTAGCCTAGTGTCAACAGAGCTGGTTGCCTCGTCTAAAATCAGAATCTTAGGGTCAGCTAGAAATGCTCTTGCAATAGTTAAAAGCTGTTTCTCACCTGCCGATACGTTATTTGTCTCTTCATTTAGTAACATATCGTAGCCATCTGGCTGAGTCAAAATAAAATGATGCGCATTAGCTGCTTTAGCGGCTTCTATAGCCTCTTCTCTCGTGGCAGATTCATTTCCGTAACGAATATTATCCATAATAGAACCATGAAAAAGCCAAGTATCTTGTAATACCATGCCGAAAATAGACCGAAGATCATCTCGCTTCATTTTGCGAATATCAATGCCATCCACTTTGATTGCTCCTGAATTCACATCGTAGAATCTCATTAGCAAGTTGATCAATGTAGTTTTTCCTGCTCCAGTTGGTCCAACAATAGCAACCATCTGACCACTTTTAATATTTACGTTTAAGTTTTCGATTAAAAGTTTATCATGCTCATAGCCGAAGGATATATTATCAAAAGTAACATTTCCCTCTATATTATCAATGACAGCAGCAGGTTCTGGATCTGGTAGTTCTTCTGTCTCTTCTAAAAATTCAAAAACCCTATTTGATGCTGCAATAGCAGACTGAAGAGCGGAAGATAATTGAGTCACTTGTTCTAGAGGTTGGTTAAGCTGCCACATATAACGAATAAATGCTTGTAAATGACCGACTGTAATGGTTCCAGAAACGGCAAATATGGCTCCTAGAATAGAGACAGCAACAATTCCAACGTAAGTAATAAAGGATATTAAAGGAGTCATAAGACCGGATATAAATTGAGCTTTGAATCCATTTTCACAAAGAGCATCATTTAATTGGTAAAAGTCTTTTATAGAATCTTCTTGTTTTCCGTATAATTTAATTTCTGTAAATCCAGTATATCTTTCTTGAACAAAACCATTTAAAGTTCCTAAAGCATTTTGCTGATTTCTAAATAAAACGGAAGATCTTTTTGTGATAAATTTCATCACGACAAAACTTCCTGGAATGATTAAAATAGCAATAGCACACATGAGTGGATTGATATAAAACATAAAGGCGATTGCTAAAATAATGGATAAAACAGCATTGATTATTTTAGATAAACTTTGCTGCATAGCATTACTCATGGTATCTATATCATTTGAAATTCTACTTAAAATATCACCTACGGTATGAGAGTCAAAGTAGCTAACGGGTAATTTTGTAATCTTTCTTTGAACATCATTTCTTAGGTCTCTCATTGAGTTTTGAATACCAGTGGCTAATAAAAACTGTGAGATACAGTCACAAGCCACATTCCCAATATAAATAAACAGTAGTATTTTTAATATTTTGAGAACGTAATCAAAATGAATTTTTGCACCTGGTAAATGATTTGCAATATCCACCACATCATCTTTTAATTTCGTAGTGATCAAGCCTTCCACAATAGGCGCGACAGCAATAAAAGCGGAATAGCCAATAGTTAGGAAGATAGCGAGTAGGAAAAATTTGAGATATGGCTTGATGTATGGATAAAGTTTTTTCATCGTTCTAACTCCTCCTTTGTCAATTGTGAATCGGCAATTTGATAATAGACATCACAAGTTTTTAACAATTCTTTATGAGTACCCATGCCAACCATTTGTCCCTCGTTTAGTACGATAATTTTATCGGCATTCATAATGGAACTAACACGCTGTGCAACGATAAATACGATGGAATCTTTTGTTTCTTCTTTTAGCTTTGAACGAATTGCGGCATCGGTTTTATAGTCAAGAGCGGAAAAGCTATCATCAAATATATAGATTTCAGGTTTTCTAATCAGTGCTCTGGCAATGGAAAGACG
>DVLR01000116.1 GCA_018715425.1 Candidatus Merdenecus merdavium | reverse complement strand
AGGTGCTCCATCATAGAGCTCGTTTCCAAAGAAGTCTTTCTTGGCATTCCTATCTGAAGTATAATCCCAAAGCCCTTTGTTTTCCTGACTAGTCGCTGGAACCACATTAACGTACACACCAGTTCCAATAGCTGGTGAACCCTCTTTTAGCCCATAGGATTTTAACGATTCCCAGTCAGAAGTCGCTGACATTCCATCTGTGCTTATGGTAGCACTCTTACCACCTCCTGGATTTTCAAAGAGTGGATCTGCCTGAATGGCATTTGGGATTTCACCTGGATCATGTATGCCACTTGCCTCATATACTAGATTTCCTTCCTGATTAAGATAGGAATCATTCCAGCTATCAGCCGTTGTGGATGCACTCCCCCACTTACTCGTCACTTCTGTATTATAGTTATAATAAATATTGTTATACATATTCCAATTGTATGCACTTCCCAGTGCAGAACCACCACCATTGCTATGATTGAATACCCAGTTGGCACCATCGTAATAGAAGATGTTGTTATAAATATAACTTGCAGAATTTGTATTACCAGCCCCATGTCGCCATGCAAGGCCGTCATTTTGACTCACGTTATAGCGGATCACATCCGTGTTGTTATTTCCCATTAAAAGCATAAATCCCATAGGGGTATCATGGCTGTAATTGTACTCAAAAATAGTACCTGCACACCAGTAATCACTGTCATAGGAGCAGCCATCCTGGTTGTAAGCAGGACCATCAAAGCTTTCGTTATAGCGGAACAATGTATCAAAAGAATTCCATGCCCAAATACCTGCATTGGCTCCTCGTGCACGCATGGCCTGCCCATTTAACACATTATGTTCAACAATAGCCCCCTGTGCTTCGCAGATCAAAATACCATCACCACCAATATCGCTAAGGTAGTTTCCAACAATACGTAGTCCTCTCTGCGCCTGATCTTTATAGCGAATATTATTGTGGCGTACACCATCATTGGCAGAGTTATGATCCGCATCATTATTTGGATCATATCCTGCTTTATTTGGATCATTGTTGCGAAACTGATCTAGATCTGATAAACGTATTGCCTTAATTCCAGTACGATCGCACTGGTCAATTCTATTATTTTGGATGGTTACACCATTGAAGTAAGGATAAACACCAGCCTTTGAGCTAAAGATAACCTCAACGCCGATACCACCATCTACTTTGTTGACACCTCTGTTTTCGTTTCCGTCTACATCATGTACATAACAGCCGTCAATTACGATTGTATCATATGCTCTGTCATTCTCCAAAGTCTTGTTTATGGTCTCCCGCTCATCAATGGTAACATGGATGCCAAGTCGTCTTGGAACCTCATCATCACTTCCTGAATTCAGATTGTTACTATCGTCTGCCTCACTTGTCTGGTTGAATGCATCATCATTGGTAACTTCCAATCCAGTTACATAGGTATACTCCATATTCTGAATGAGAACCGCTTCCTTATAACCAGCATATTCAGGCGTTCCATCAGCATTGGTTCCCCCTGTTCTTCTGAAACCACCAGCATTAATAATAGGCATGTTTCCCTCGCCGTATGTATTTACCACAATTGGTCTTTCCTCTGTTCCCGTTCCCTTTGGTGCAAGCTGTTGATCATCAAAGATACTGCCCTTTTTCAGGCTGATTCCATCTCCAGGCTGTAGTTGGATTGTATTGACCTTCCCCAGCGTCTTAAACGGCTTTTCCTCTGATCCATCTCCCCTTTCATCACTACCATTTTCACTGTCTACATGGTAAACGGTTCCCTTAGCCTGAGGAATTGTCTCTGTAACTGCTTCACTAATACTTCCTTGATCTTCTGTAGCCGCTTGTACAGAGACTGGAACATTTACCGAAGTGCAGACAAGAGCCAGAGCCAAAGTAACACCAAACACCCTGTTCCATCGCTTCCATAATTTCATACCTTATTCTCCTTCCATAAGAATGTTTACACAATGAATCTCAATATGCCAGGTTCATCAATTTCCATGATTTTACCTGGCATTACATTGTTATGTATTTCATTATACCTTATATATGTACATAAATTGATGCGTATTCTACCTATTTTTTATCATTTTCGACCATCATATTATCTTTTTCATATAAAAATATATTCATTTACTAAATTTAGTAACAAAAAAAGGCCACCACATCATCAGTTCCATTGATGATCATGTAATAGCCTTTTATTTTATATGTAACTTATTTTCCCTCTAAGGCATCTTTGACAGATTGTAACAAAAGATTCTCATCTAAGATTTCTACCTTTGCCGATTCCTCCATCTCTTTTAAATGCTCCTGGTACTTTTGATTTAAAACGAGATTTTTTGCGAATCTTTCTACATTTTCATAGTCTTCATTGTTAAAGTAGCCAGGATCTGCATCATAGGCTGCTCTTGCCTCCTCATCCGATACAGTAAGCTCTTCTTTATAGATCAACTCTTTTCTGTTCTGAAGAGAAAGATTTTCATTGAAATAATCATAGAACTGGTCTGCTGTATACTGTGTCATCCCAAACACAGTTTCATTTTTCCCTTTTTTCTCTTCCCTATTCCTATTTTCTCTTTCCATCTCCTTCATCAGAGAGGGATAATCAATGTCATCTGCAAGACCATTGTCCATGGCCTCCTTTTGCATGGTTTTAATTTCTTTCAAGCGATCAATCACTCCATCAGCCAAATATTCATATCCGTTCTTTCCTCCCACTTCTGTTTCCCAGGTAAACTCAGATATATCTATTCCAGCCTTCCCAGCGATCTCCTCCCTCTGATGCAATTTGATCTTATTGACAATACAGGCGATCTCCTCCCTATAAACTGGCTGCCCGTCAATAGAAACGATCTCCTTCTCCTTTCTGTGTCTGATAAAGATAATTCCTATTACTACCAGTGCAACGACAATTCCTATCACAAAAAAAATGATCCATTTTTTTGATGATGTTCCAGATTCTTTTTTCATTTTCATTCTCCTGTATTTTCATTCTAATCAGTCATAACCTTTCCTCTATCTCCTTTTACAACGGCATCTTAACGATCCCTTACCAGCCTTTCAATACTGAAATCTTATAATCAACAAAAACGTTTTCTTGTTTTTTTATCATGGTTCGATAATCCGTTGGTGTATAGCCCGTCACCTTCTTAAAATTCCTTGAAAATGTTGTGGCTATGGGAAATCCCACTTGAGCAGCAATGTTTTCAACTTTACCATCACTCTTTCTCAGCATCTCACAAGCTTTTTTGATTCGTACTGTATTGATGTAATCCATAGGAGAGGCGTTCATATATTCCGTAAAAACTCTTCGAAAGTGAGTCTCACTCATACTACACTGCTTCGCCAGATCACCAATCCTAAGCTTCTCCTTAAAATTTACATTGATATAGTGCAATACTTCTGCAATCCTATCAAAATTTGTTCCTAAAATCACAGTTTTAATCTTACTTTCTTCCTCTGCATTTAGGCGAAGAAGCTTCATCAGCAGCCCAAGCAAGATACCACTTAACGACTCCTTATAGAACTCTCTCTGGTTTTCTGCCTCGTCAAGAAGCAGATTCACTGCCATACTGATGTCTGGATGATCCTCTGATGCAAGAGAAAACATCCTTCGATTTAGCCGACGTAATATCTGATCAATATACTGTGGTTTACTGGAAAAAGCATGTTGAATGAAACTATCCACATCGATGAATAAAAACTCCCATTTCTGTACCTCACCATAGATTCCCAATGTATGATGTGGAAACTCTTTTGGAATAACCGTAATTGTTCCATCCTGGTAAGGAACCTCATCCTTACCGAAATACATGGTACCCTTCCCATATCTACAAATCCCAATTTCCATATAATTATGAAAATGCATAGCATCCGTCCCATACGGAATCTCCCATCGTTTTCCCGTCAAAGCAATGAGGGGGACTCCTTGTGGTATTTCGTAGTATCGAAACTCAATCTTCTCCTTATGTTTCATGATCTTTCCTCCAAGTATATCGTATCGTTAAGTCTTTAGTCATTTTGTATATTAGCTGGTTAGATACTCGACTATAATAGTCATATATACAACAATATAACATGGGATCATCATAAGTCAATACTTTGTTATCCTCTAGCAAATTTGTTTTTGATGATCTTAGGGGGTAGGAACGTCATATATTTCTATTTACATAGTCTTACGTCCTTTCCTCTTTTTGAGCAAAAAAAAAGACGCTCCTATATTCCTTAATAGAATTAGTAAGCGTCCAAAAAACAATTGTTAATTTTACTTTTCAATCAATGCAGAAATCCCCATCCCTCCACCAATACACAGTGTTGCTAATCCTCTTTTTGCTTTTTTTTGTCTAAGTAACTCATAAATAAGTGTTACCAGTATTCTGCATCCAGAAGCTCCTACTGGATGTCCTAGTGCGATTGCTCCACCATTGACATTGACTTTTTTTTCATCTAAATGTAGTTCTTGCCTTACTGCTAAAGATTGCGCTGAAAACGCTTCGTTTGCCTCTACTAAATCAATATCCTTTATATCATATTGATATTTTTCTAATAGCTTTTTCGTAGAAAGCACTGGTCCTAACCCCATGATCTCTGGTTCCATTCCACATTCGGTTGCACCAATCCATTGCACCATTGGTTTGATTCCTAATTCTTTAGCTTTTTTTCCACTCATTAAAACCACAACCGCTGCACCATCATTAATTCCAGAGGAATTTCCTGCTGTTACAACTCCATCCTTCTTAAACGCTGGTTTCAATTTTGTCAAATCCTCTTTTTTCAAATCAATCCTTGGTGCTTCATCTTTATCTATCACAACTTGCTGTTTCTTTGAATTTATTTTAACAGGTGTAATTTCATCTTTAAACTTACCGTTCTTTATTGCTTCTGCACATTTCTGCTGACTCTGCAATGCAAATTCGTCTAATTCATCTCTGGTAAATCCATATTTTTCTGCCACATTTTCAGCAGTTATTCCCATATGATATCCATAGAATGCATCTTGTAATGCATCTTTAATTAGCAAATCAACGATCTCTTTATTTCCTAGTCGATATCCTTCCCTTGCTCCTTCTAAAGCATAAGGTGACAAAGACATATTTTCCATTCCACCAGCAACCACAACTTCTGCCTCTTTGCACTGGATGGATTTTGCCCCTTCACTAATTGCTTTTAATCCCGATCCACATACCATATTAATCGTATAAGCGGGTATTTCATACGGGATACCACCCTTTACAGCTGCTTGTCTGGCCACGTTTTGTCCTTGGTTTGCTTGCAAGACACTTCCCATAATCACTTCATCCACTTGATTTGCTGGTAATCCAATCCTCGCCAATGCATCTTTAATAACGATACCACCCAGTTCACTCGCTTCCATTTGACTAAAAGCTCCATTCATCTTTCCGATTGGAGTTCTACATGCGCTTACAATTACAACACTCTCCATCATCTTACATGCTCCATTCTTTCCTTTTTTTTAAATTTGAACTAATCAATAATTCTGCTTCTGTTATTTTTTTTAGTTCATCGATGGTAATGTTTTCATCGATTTCTGTTAGTAATAAACCTTCTCTCACCACCTCTATTACAGCATATTCCGTTACAATCATATCTACACATCCAATTGCAGTTGCGGGCAACGTAATAGACTTCAATATTTTTGCATTTTCTTTTTGTGTATGTAGTGTACCGATAATTACCTTTTTAGCTCCCGAAACCAAATCCATGGCTCCACCCATTCCAGGAACCATTTTCCCTGGAATAATATGGCTTGCCAGATTGCCTTTTTCATCTACTTGTAATGCTCCTAAAACTGTCACATCCACATGTCCACCACGGATGATACCAAAAGATAAAGCACTATCAAAGAAACAACTTCCTTGTTTCACCGAAACATATTGATTCCCAGCATTTCTACAATCAACATGAATCTCATTGCCTTCTACTAATTTATCCATCCCTAAGATTCCATTTTCCGATTGTAAAATAATATCCACATTTTCTGATATGTAATGAGAAACCAATGTTGGCAATCCAATTCCCAAATTTACTACATCCCCATCTTTCAACTCCTGTGCTATGCGGTATGCAATCTTTTCTTTTTTATCCATGACTTTTTCCCTCCACTATATAATCTATAAAAATTCCAGGAATCATCACATCATTGGGATTGATTTCTCCAATGTCCACAACTTTTTCTGCCTCAACAACTACCGTCTCTGCTGCCATAGCCATTAAAGGATTAAAATTTCTTGTTGTTTCATTTAAATATACATTTCCAAATTTATCGACAATACTACCATATATAAGGGCAAATTTAGCTTTTAAAGGTGTTTCTAGCAAATAATCTTCCTGATCAATGCGGATAATTTGTTTTCCCTTTTCTACATCTGTTCCAAGTCCTGTTTTGGTCAAGATACCCCCTAATCCCACTCCTCCTGCACGAATTTTTTCAGCTAAAGTGCCTTGAGGAATCAATTCTACGTCTATTTCTCCCCTGGACATTCGTTCTCCTGTTTCACGATTTAATCCTATATGAGATACAATTAGTTTATGTATCACACCTTCTTTCACTAATTTTCCAATACCCACGCCAGGGGTCCCTGAATCATTTCCGATTACGATTAATTCTTTTACTTTTTTCTTTAATAATTCATCTACTAGCATTTCTGGAGTTCCACAAGCCATAAATCCACCAATCATTACGGAGTCTCTTGTTTGTATTTTTTCTAAAGCATATTCACTAGAAACTATTTTGTTTTTCATGTTGGCCCTCCTATATTTCCATCTCCATTAATGCCATTCCTAAAGATTTCCCATGCTTGTCTAAGGCTAGGGATCTTGTCACACCACCTCCAAGAGCCTTATCCAACACAAAATTTAGAGCATACATTTGATCAATTTCATAACGTACTACTTCTCCCTTACATACATCTTGAAAATATTTTTTTACCCTCTCAGCTGTCACTTTTTCTTTGATCATTTCATATCCTTCTTGAGAATATGCGATTACAGATATATTCGATATATCCCCTTTATCCCCTGTTCTTGAATGAGCTATCTCTTTTAATTTCATATTTAAACCTCCAAAACCTTTAATTGATATTGCACTGCCTCTCTTGGAACAAAAATAGAACATATGGATACCACATCTTCCACTGTTTTTGTAACTCCTGCTCCCCCTGCTGGTCCGTTCGTATACAAAGTTTCCACTTCGTTACCAATCAATCTCGCATTTTCTATGTCTTTCGTTCTTCCGCAAACTCTTAATCTTATTTCTGGAAAGCTTTGGTACCTCTTTAAAGTTTCTTTTCCTTGGTATAAGGAATTGTATCCAATATAATCAATTCTTAATTCTTCTACTTCCGCTTTAATGATCTCTAATCTTTTTCTTACAATATCTGCCGCCATTCGTGCACGCTCCAGGGAATTACTTCCTCCATAACTGATTTCGCCAGTTCCAATATAACAATCTTTATATCCCACACTCACTTTTAGATTTTCTGGTTTTCCAACGGAGTTGGCATTCATAACTTTTACACGATCTACGCCTTCCTGGATAAATTGCACCTGTGAAAAATCAGCAATTGCATCTGGTGTCAAATATCTCTTTGGATTGTGTATTTCATATATTACTTGTTCTTTACAAATATCTACCGCTACCATTCCTCCAGATCCCTCTACTTTTGTTACAATAAATTCACCTGTTTCATCAATTTCAACAAGAGGAAATCCTAAATATTCTAATCTGTCTATATTTTTATAACCAGGATCTGCATAATATCCTCCAGTCACTTGTCCAGCACACTCCAATAGATGACCAGCTAACACACATTGACCCATTTCTTTTGGATTATTTTCTAAATTCCAACCAAATTCATACACAAGAGGTGCTATAGTTAACGCAGGATCTGAAACTCTACCCGTAATAACAATATCTGCGCCCAATTCTAGTGCCTTTAAAATTCCTTCACACCCCATATATGCATTTGCTGAAATAATCTCTTCTTTCATATCTGATAGTTTTTTTTCCATTTCTAAAATTGGGTTTTCATAATAGTTCTCAATTCTTGGTAAAATATCATCTCCACTCACAGTAACGATTTTTAAACCTTCAATTCCAAGTTCTTTCGCCAACGAAGCCGTTATCATTCCTGCTTCCTCTGGATTTGCAGATCCCATATTTGTAATCATTTTTACTTTTTTTTCTTTCAGCAAAGGAAGTACTTTTTTCATTCTATATTCAATCAGTTGGTTATATCCTTTTGTTGCGTCTTTTTCTTTATCTCGTTGTCCTAGTGCGATTGTTCTCTCCGCTAAGCATTCAAAAATAATATAATCAAGATTTCCCTTTTCCAGTAATTCGATTGCTGGTTCTATACGATCCCCTGCATATCCAGCTCCACTACCTAATCTAACTTTCTTCATTTTCCTCTTGTATGATGTTATAGAAGCTAAAACATCATATTTTCCTTTCTTTTAGTATTGTGACATAATGGTTCAACCGTTCAAATTTACAAATGACTATGATGGCTTCCATTTGCTGATCCAGAAACTTGATTCTCTCAATTCTGACAGCCTCATCATAGGTCTTGAATCAACGGCTCACTATGGCAACAACCTTGTCAAAGATAACTACAAGGTCTGTGTCATAAACCCTATCCAAACATCAACTATGCGAAAGAACAACATTCACAAAACAAAAACGGATAAGGTTGATACTTATATTATTGCTAAAACTTTAATGATGAATCCTCACCATTTCTTTTCGCAGCATGATCTTTCAATCATACACTTAAAGGATTTGGGACGTTTCCGCAAGAAATTGATCAAGAAACGTACTCAGGGCAAGATTCAACTAACATCGTATGTGGATCATGCTTTCCCTGAACTGCAGTGTTTCTTCAAATCTGGCATCCATCAGAAATCTTTCTATGCAGTTCTAAAAGAAGCTCCTACGACCGTTGACATTACTTCTATGCACCTGATCCATCTGGCACACTTGCTTGAGATATCTGACCATTCATATTTATTTTTTTGAAAAGCACCCTATGGGGGCTCTATTAAAGTTAGCCATTTTTTCGGTCAGAAAATAAATATAATTTTTTGCTAATTTATAGTTGACTTTTCATATCTGGTCTCCTCGCCTTAGTTGGTATAACGTTATACTAACTATATCATAGTCATTTTGTTCATGTCAATGTTTAAAAAATCTTTGTCTATTTTTTTGTATATATTAACAAATCATAACCACCCGTTAAACGGGTGGTTTGCTCCACCCCTAAAAGGGGTTCTTCCGACGTTGGAGCCTAAAGGCTCATGGAAAAAGTTCCACAGCCGCACAAATCTTCTTATTAACTTTTGAGGAGAATACAAGGATTTTTACTAAGATATAAACAATGGTAAAAATACAAAATGAGCCAGTAGCATGAGATTTCATAATCTCTCACGTTATTGGCTCTTTGTTTCTTTGATGAAAGTATCCTCTCCGACCTTTCATCTACCATAAGTATGGAAGGGCGGTTTCATGTTTATCTTATGGTTCATTTATCATTCTAACTACAAATTTGAGTAAGTACCTTCCCTATATCTGCATTTATACAAATTGATTGTTTCTTAATCTCATCTGGGTACTTTGTTTCTTCCAAATTAATACAGACATAAGTTGCATAAGGATTGTTTGCTGTCATTTTCCAAAAAGGATATTTTATAATAATAGGAGTGTTCCATCCAACACCCAATTCTAAAAAAAGAATACTTTTATTCTGATTTTTTTGAATAAATTTATTATAATTACTTTGTGCAATATGCCAACCTGCATCTTCCACAAAAGTATGATCACTTCGTAAATTCATGTTCATCGGTTCTCCACAAAGTGGACAGTGTGGAATGAGTTCCGTGGGTATCGTCATATTTTTTTGATGGGCTACCATAGCCCGAACAGTATTTTCATTATCATAAGTTTTTTGATGGCACGGTACGGAGCATTGCCATAATCCATAATCACCCTGTGTATAAAATAGTCTATTCTTGTCAAACTTTGCAAGCTGAAATTGGTGATCAACATTGGTTGTTATGACAAAATAATCTTTTTTCGATACTATTTTTAGTAGTTCAAAAAAGGGCTTACCTGGACTTTGATCATAACGATTATAGTAAATATAGCGACTCCAATAGGCCCAAAAAATTTCTGAGGATGGGAAGGGATAAAAACCACCTGAGTACATATCATGAAAACCATACTTCTTTTCAAAATCACCAAAATACTTTTTAAAACGCTCGCCGCTATAGGTAAGGCCTGCTGACGTAGATAATCCAGCACCTGCACCAACGATTACTGCATCTGCATCCTCTATCTTACTCTTAATATTCTCTATCTTCTTCAAGTAGTCTTTGGTACAATTTATAGTCGATTTCTTTATATACATTGAACACCACCTCCATCTCACTTTGTCTTCTTTTTAAATCATTCATAACGGTAGTTACTGCAATTTCGGCAGCCTTGTCATTAGGAAAGTGAAACTCTCCCGTCGAAATACAACAAAATGCCAAACTTTTTAAATCATGTTCTATTGCCAGATCAATACAAGATCTATAACAGCTCGCTAGCAATTCACAATCTTGCAGCTTTAGATCTTTATGGATAATAGGTCCAACTGTATGAATAACATACTTACTAGGCAAATTATATGCACCTGTTATTTTGGCACTTCCTGTTGGCTCCTCTTCTATCTGATTTCTCATGAGTTCAGCACACTCTAAGCGTAATTCTATACCTGCATAAGTATGAATAGCATTATCAATGCAACCATGACAAGGCACAAAACATCCAAGCATCGCGCTGTTAGCAGCATTTACAATTCCATCTATCTGTAAAGTAGTAATATCCCCTTTCCACAAATAAATGCCTTTTCTTATAGGTTTTAGTTCAGATAATGAAACTAAGTGCTTTTTATTTTCTTCTTCTAAATAACGATTTTGAATCTCTAGAAATTCTCTAGAAATTGGCTTTGGTAAACGTACATTCATAAGAGAACGAAGTAATTTTTTTTGCTCTATTTCTGAATTTGGAATTTCTATATTCTTATATTCGCTACTTTCTAATATAAGATATTTAATCAAAAAAATTAATCGCTCTTGCTGTGTCATCATTATCTCCTTTCAACTGCCCCTTCTGGGCAGACTTCCATACACTTTCCACAATGCAGACAATGTTCTTGTCTTATCTTTACTGGATAAACAGATAAATCAATACATTTCTGCGGGCAATGTTTGTGGCAAAGATTACATCCTATACACCTATCATTTATATAGTAACCCCCTTCATGTATTTCTCCTCCTCCAAAAGAGAACTTTTCACGAAAAATAGGACGACAGCTTAAATCAAAAAACTCTCCGCTACCTCTATATATTTGAAAAACAGTCAAGGCTGACCGACTTGTTATATCTGGGTAAATCTCTGCCATATAAGGATTCATAGAAAATATTTCAGCCAACCTAGCAGTTCCTATCTCTCTCACTTCTCCACTCAATGTAATAGATTTACTCGACATGGTATTTTCACCTTTCATTCCCGTTAGCGAAACAAAGGGTTGCAATTTTAATCGTTTATAAAAAGATTTACCCTTTGCAGTAAGAAAATAAATTCCCTTTTCATCAACTAACATAACGTCAATGACACAAGTCACAGGTCGTTTATTTTCATCTATGGTGGCAAATACAGTAGAATGGATTTCATCTTTTAAAATTCTTAGATACTTACTTGTTTCCATAATTTCACCTCAAAAAGTCCTCCGCAAATATTAGCAGAGGACTCTAAATCGCTTCTATTATTCTGCTACAACAGAAATTCTTTGCTGTATATGACTTCCTTTCACTGCTTCATCTATCATTGCGATTGCATAATCTGCATAGCTGATTACGCTTTCACCTTTAGAATTTAGGATTAGTTCCTCGCCACCTAGAATATAAGACCCTGATCTGGCTCCATCAGCTTGGAAATCTCCAGCAGGACTGATATAAGTCCATTTCACATCGCTTCTATTACGAAGTTCTTCAAGAGCCTTACCCATGTTTGATGCTAAAGGTTTAAATACATCTGGGAAATCAGCACCATCCATAACTTGAACAGTATGTTCTTTATTTACATAAAGACTGCCTGCCCCTCCCACAATTAAGAGTCTAGTTTCTTTACCACTTACAAGATCACATAAATGTTTTAAAGTGGTGCTGTGTTGTGGTAATGTTTCTTCTGTCCACGCACCAAATGCATCAATAACCACATCAAATTTTTCTAAGTCAGAAACTGTTAAATCAAAAATGTCTTTCTTAATTACTTCTTTTGCCGTAGATTTATTTTCTCCACGTACAATAGCTGTAACATCAAGCCCTCTTTCTATAGCTTCTTTTACAATGAGTCTACCTGCTTTACCATTTGCACAAACAACTGCAATTTTCATCGTTCCTACCTCCATTATTTTTTAACTTGCTTTTTTT
>DVLR01000115.1 GCA_018715425.1 Candidatus Merdenecus merdavium | reverse complement strand
ATGGATAGAGACTTTGGGACTACAAGTATAAATCAAAAGTGGTGTACAGATATAACTTATATCAATACCATCTGGGACGGATGGACATATCTTGCATCAGTCATGGATCTGTTTCGTAAGAAAATAATAGGCTATGCATACGGTACTTCTATGACTGTGGATTTAGCTGTAAAGGTGGTTGAAAATCCTTGCTTAAATATTAAAGTAATAGAAGGAATGATCCTACACAGCGACTTGGGTTCGCAATATACAAGTCATGAATTTGAGAGCCTACTTAGTTCAAAAGGAATGATTTATTCTTATAGTAGAAAAGGTAATCCGTATGATAATGCTTGTATAGAATCCTTCCATTCAGTATGAAAGAAGAAGTCAATCACTATAAATACTATGATTCCAATGTTGCTCGTAAGGCAATCTTTGAATATATTGAATGTTGGTATAACAGAAAAAAGATTCTTGGTTCTATAGGTTATATGACCCCACATGCAGTACATTCTTATGGAAGTGTAGTAGCACAGAAAGTTAACCTTTTTGTGCCTAAGCTATCGACACAAGTCCAAGCTAAAAATTATTTATTTTACATTGTTTTTTATCTACTAGAAATTAATTTTACAAAAGAAGATATAGGAGGTTATAAATCGTGACTACAACGTTGATTATTATGGCTGCAGGTATAGGTTCTAGATTTGGAGGAGGAATCAAACAACTTGCGAAGATGGGACCAAATGGTGAAATCATAATGGATTACTCTATTTATGATGCAGTGGAAGCGGGATTTGATAAGGTTGTTATAATTATTCGTAAGGATATCGAGAAGGAATTCAAAGAAGCCATTGGTGATAGAATCGCCAAGAAGGTAAAGATAGAATATGTTTACCAAGAAACATGGGATATTCCAGAGGGTGTTACTCTACAAGCTAGTAGAACAAAACCTTGGGGGACTGGACATGCATTATTATGTTGCAAAGATGTAGTAAAAGATCCTTTTGTAGTGATCAATGCCGATGATTATTACGGAAAAGAGATATTTAGAAAATTACATAAGTTTCTAATAACCAATGTTAAGGATACTCATAAGTTTTCTATGGGAATGGGAGGATTTATCCTAGAAAATACCTTAAGTGAAAATGGTACAGTAACTCGCGGAATCTGTCAGGTAGATGAAAACGAATATCTATTACATGTATACGAAACAAGAGGAATCAAAGCCCTTGGGGATGGAAAAATCATATGCAATGATCCAGAAATAGAAGCATGGATTCATCCAAAGAATAAAGTATCTATGAATATGTGGGCAGGTACACCTGATTTCTTCGATTATCTAGAAGAAGGATTTAAGGACTTTTTTGCAAAAAACACAGAAAATTTGGACAAGGCGGAGTACCTATTACCTAATATTATAGAGGAATTATTAAAAGAGGAAAAAGCCAAGGTTAAAGTCCTTGAAACAACGGATCGTTGGTTTGGCATTACATATCGAGAAGATAAAGAAATTGTAGAGGCTGAATTTTCTAAACTCATAGAGGAGGGAGTATATCCTAAGAACTTATGGGGTTAGGAAGCATATATAAAAGGAATCTTAAATAAAAGTAAAATAGTTGAAGTCCCGTTTTATTCTCTGTATAATACCATACAGAGGTGTAAAAAAGAGAATGAAAAAAAAGATTATCATCATTGTTGTCTGTCTGGTTGTTTATTTATTAATGGGAGCAATGCTTCCATTTATTTATCATCCCAAGATCAGCAAAGAAACAGAAGAAGATGTTCAAAACACACAATTTATAAATGAAGAGGTAACGGATGAAAGAGCCTACGTCATAGTGGATAACGGAGAGGCACTAGAAGAAAGAATCCGAATGATATCACAAGCAAAAAACAATATTGTGATGTCTACGTTTGAAATGCGTTCTGATGAAAGTGGCAAGAAAGTATTAGCAGCTCTGTATTCAGCAGCAGTAAGAGGCGTTCACGTTCAATGTATTCTAGATGGTTCTACTGAACTATTGAATATGAAAGGAAACGAATATTTTTATGCCTTATCGACCTTAGAAAATGTTGAGATTCGCATCTATAATCCAATATCATTATTGCGTCCTTGGTCCATCATGGGACGTCTTCATGATAAATACCTTATTGTAGATGAGGAGTTATATATTCTTGGTGGAAGAAACACATATGACTATTTCTTAGGGGACCAGCCAGGATATAAAAATTATGATTGGGATGTTTTGGTCTATAATCAAGAAAAAAGAGAACGAGATTCTATGAATCAGTTACTTTCTTATTTCAATAATATTTGGAATTTGCCTGAAAATAAAGTCTTTGGTAAGGATGGGAAGTTGCGAAAGAAAAAGTCCGTCAAACTTGCCACGGAAGAGATCAAAGAACTTTATTATGACATGCAACAGCAAAATCCTGACTGGTTTGAACCCATGGATTATGTTGAGAAGACAAAACCAGTGAATCATATTCAGCTAATTTCTAATCCTATTACCTATTATTCTAAAGAGCCCATTGCCTATTATACCATAACAGAGTTGATGAAGTCTGCGAAGGAAGAGGTTGTATTTCATACACCTTACATTATTTGTAACGATTGGATGCTAGGAAGATTAACGGAAGTAAGTGATACTGTTCCTAAAGTAACCATGCTAACGAATTCAGTTGCAAATAACGGAAATCCTTTTGGAGCAGTAGATTATCTAAAGAATAAACCTGAATTATTGGATACTGGTATACAGATATTAGAATATGATGGTGGAATATCTTATCACGGGAAGTGCTTCGTCATCGACCATAATTTATCCGCAATTGGCTCTTTTAACTGGGATATGAGAAGTGCATATATAGATACAGAGCTAATGCTTGTCATTGATAGCGAGGAAATCAATAAAGATTTGAGGCAAGCAATGGCTTCGTATGAAGAAGAAGCCTTAGTGGTAATAGATGAAGAAAATTATATTCTTCCAGAAGGTGTAGTTCCTCAAGAAATAACAAAGAAAAGGGAAAGAAGAATAAGGGTATTAAAGATCTTTGGGAAACCATTTCGATTTTTGATGTAGAGTAAAGATCAATAAAGAGCCAATGTAAAGATGAATAAGAAGAGTAGAAAGGTAACAGATAGAATCAGCCTAGAAGGACTTTTAGTTGAGAATGGAATTACTAAGCTTTATAAGCTAATATTTCATCCGTAAAATGGAAGTCCTTTCTTCCATTCATTCGATTATACTTGACAAAGAAGGGTAAGATTGATAAGATTTACTTGATGCTAGTTAAAAAAATAACAAATCGAAGGTAGGAGGGATTGTATGTTTGATTTACATGGTCGCGTTGCAGTAGTTACAGGTGCTTCATCGGGGTTAGGACTTCAAATGGCAATTGGTTTCGCAAAACAGGGAGCAGACTTAGTCATTATGGCTAGGAGGATTGAAAAGCTAGAAAAAGAAGCTGAAAAAATCAGGAGTTTAGGTGTTAGATGTTTGCCGATTCAATGTGATGTAACAGATACAGATGCAGTGAATAAAGCTGCTGAAGAGGCATACAAGTTTTACGGAAAGATCGATATTTTAGTCAATAATGCTGGATCATCTAAGAATGCAGGAGTACTTGCAATGACGGATGAGGAGTGGGATTTCACAATGCAGACAGACTTAACTAGTGTTTTTAAAGTAACCAGAGCATTTTCAAATTATATGGTTAAAAACAAATATGGAAGAATTATTAATATTGCCTCTATTTATGGAGAGGTTGGTAATACGGCCATGGATACAGTTGCATACCATTCTTCAAAAGGTGGGGTAGTTAACTTTACCAGAGCAGTTGCTGCCGAATTAGCAAAGTATAATATAACCTGTAATGCAATCAGTCCTGGATATTTTGAAACAGAATTGACGGTAGATACATTAAAGACAGAATCATTTACTAAGTATATGGAGACTTCAGTTCCTCTTAAGCGTTATGGTCATGAAGGAGAATTAAATCCTGCCGCTATTTTCTTAGCAAGCGATGAGGCTTCTTACGTTACTGGTCAGAATATAAAAGTAGATGGTGGATATACGGCAGTATAATACATTACCATGAGGATACGTCATGTAAGGAAAAAGTCCTTATAGTACATAGAGTTACGAAAATGAGCAGCTGTAGCAGGCTGCTTTTTTCGAGTTCAAAGAATGGCCATAATATTTTCTCTTTGTGAATACCCTTTCAGGAGTGTTTACGATCAAATCTAATGATCTTGATCCTCTGAATCCTTTGTTTCAGGGGGATGAAGACTATCTGGTGAAGGCAAGTCAGAGTTTCCATAGATTTCTTTAAATTTATCATAGACCCAGTTGTACATTTCTAACTGATCTCGATCATCAAGGAGATGGAACATAGTAACAAAATCCGCTTCCATTTTAGATTGTCCTTTTTTTAAGTCTGTATGAAAAACATATTCCTGGGAGGAATCATTTATCATGTGGCCTTCAGAAAGTAATTTTTCTGAGTTTTTAATTTCACTTCTACCTAATAAATAATCGGATGAGACATTAAAGTAATCTGCAAGTTTTAGGATAATATCGTGGGGAGGAAATCGTTCTCCCAGTTCGTAAAAAGAGATCATTTTAGGAGTTAATCCTAAATAATTCGATAGATCACTTTGTGTAATTCCTTTTTCTAGTCTTAGCTTTCTGATAATTTTACCAATCATAATAATCACCTCATGACTTCATTCTACGGTTTAACAAAAGCCTTGACAATGTACTTATAGTACTGTACAATTAGTACATATAAAACCGGTTTTATGATTATTTTATATACAAATTGGGAGGAAGATATAAAACAGCTGTCAGCTCTCTATATGAAAACTTCATAAAGTTATATGAATGATGATAAAAATAGATGTGAGCCGTAAGCACAGCGCTAATAATAAGAATGTATAAGATAATAAAGTAGCAGAAAGTGAGGAGAAGACATGAAAAAAAGGTTATTGTCCTTAGTACTGGCAGCAACGATGATTTTTGGTATAACGGGATGTGGAACGGATTCAGACAGCGGTACCAACTCTGGAGCAGAAGAGGCACAATCCACAGATGATATCTCGCCAGCTACAATTAAATTCCAGTATTGGGCAGACAACACAGATTATTCGTCTTTGATGCAGGATATTATTAAAAAGTTTAATGATGAGAACGAATATGGTATCACTGTTGAAGGTGAGGAGACTCCATGGGATGGTGGAGGATATTCAAATACATTGTTTAATGCAGCTATGGGTGGTGGAGCACCAGATGTAGCTACATTTAAACTAACGGCAACACCGATGTTTGTAAATAATAATTTATTTACAGATCTGACGCCTTACATAGAATCATGGGATGATAAAGACGATATTCCTGATAATATCTACAGGGTCATGAGGGAAGCAGGAGGTTCTGATAGCTCTCTTTATTTAATGCCATGGAATACGCAGATTTTGTATGTATACTATAGACCATCCATTTTCGAAGAAGCAGGAATTACAGAGATACCTCAGACTTATGATGAATTTCTCGAAGCCATAAAGAGGTGTACAATGGATACCGATGGAGATGGAGAGACCGATGTATATGGATTTGGAATGCGTGGAGGTTCTGGCGGGCAAGAACCTTGGGGCAGCTTTATTCATGGAAAAGGCGGAAGCTTTGATCAGCTCACATCAGAGGAGTCTATACAAGGTATGCAGGATTTTATAGATCTTTATAGCAATGGTTATGTACCTAAAACAGCCACAAGTGATGGATTCCAAGAAACCTTGTCGAATTTTAAATCTGGTCTTACGGCTATGTTCATTCATCATGTAGGATCTTCACTAGGTTTGGAAGAAGAGCTAGGTGATGATGTAGCAGCATTTATGATCCCAAAAGGAAAAGGACAATGGACATCCATGGGAGATACAGAAACAGTGATGTTTGACTCCTGTGAGAATAAAGCAGCTGCTTTTGAGTGGATGAAATATCTTGCAGCATACGAAGGACAGAAAATGTGGTGCGAGGGAACCGGTCAAGTACCAGTAAGCCAAAGTGTACAGCAAGGAGACTACTTTCAAAATAATGAATTTATGAAAGTATCTTTAGAAGGAATAGATTTTGCTGGTATCGTACCAGTAAAAGATACTACAACGGAGTGGATATCCAACTGGCCAGCAATTATTTCACAAGCATTGACAGGTGAGATTTCTGCAGAAGAATGTATGGAACAACTGGATCAGGCTTTGAATCAGTGAAGATAAAAACAGCTTGAAAGGAAAAAAGTCTAATGATAAAAAAGAAAAGTATCTATCCATATTTGCTGGTAGCACCTGCTCTGATTATCATTCTGTGCGTAGTTTTTATTCCAGTTTTAAATGCAATCGGAATGAGCTTTCAGAGCTATGATTTGAGAAGGCCAAAGGATATTGTATTTTGTGGGCTTGATAATTATATTACGGTATTTCAAGATAAGCTGTTTTGGAAAGCACTTTGGAAGACAATATTATGGGTGGTATTTGGTGTTGGATTTCAGTTTATATTTGGATTTATCTTGGCATTATTTTTAAAGAAGGAATTTAGAGGCCGTGGTGCTGTACGTGCAGTTAGCCTGATTCCATGGGTAACACCTGGTATTTTAATCGGACTGATGTGGAGATGGATGTATGATGGTAACTACGGTGTGATCAATGATATCTTAGGGAAATTACATATTTTAGATAAGAATATACCCTTCCTATCACAGACGAATACAGCATTTCCAGCCGTGATTATTACAATTATATGGCAAGGAATACCATTCTTTGCGTTGATGATTCTGGCTGGTCTACAGGGAATCCCTGGAGAGCTCTATGAAGCTGCAGATATGGATGGTGCAACAGGCATTCAAAAGCTATTTAGAATTACGATACCGAGTATTAAAAATACCATTTTTGTAACGGCACTTCTTAGGATCATCTGGGTGGCAAACTCTGTAGATGTTATTTTTAATATGACAGAAGGTGGGCCTGCATATGCAACACAGACGTTAAGTGTCTATGTATTTAACAAAGCACAGGCATTGGATCTTGGCTATTCATCAGCCATGGCAATACTGCTAGCACTGGTACTTTGCCTAGTAGCAATTCCGTATTTGATATTTACATTTAAGGAGGAAGAAAGTTGACATGAAGAGAAAATCATTTTTTAAGCGTTTTTTGACCCTATATCTTCCACTTATTGTAATTTTGATATTTATCCTTTTTCCGTTTTACTGGACGTTTATTACATCAATAAAGTCAGATTCAGAATTGTACGGATCCATCACATATTGGCCAAAGCATATTCAATGGGAATCCTATAAAGAGTTGTTTACTACAACGGTAGATTTTTTGGCAGCCATGAAAAACAGTTTTATCGTTGCCATAACAACAACCATTGTATCTTTAACGGCATCAACACTAGCGTCTTATGCCTTTTCAAGATATAGATTTCCAGGCCGTAAGGCTATGATGGCCTTATTTTTAAGCAATAACATGTTTCCAACCGTTTTACTTTTAATTCCATTGTATACCATGATGAGAAAGCTAGGGTTACTCTATAAACCGCAATCACTAGTTCTGGCATATACAACATTTACGCTTCCTTTTTCTGTATGGTTGTTAAATGGATTTTTTAATGATCTGCCTCTATCACTTGAAGAAGCAGCATTGGTAGATGGATGCAATAGGAGAACAGCTTTTTTCAAAATTATTCTGCCTATTCTTAGTCCCTGTCTTGTAGCTACAGGGGTATACATCTTTATGACATCGTGGAATGAATATACATTTGCGGTGATGTTTACAAATAAAGCAACGAGAACCATTCCAGTTGCATTAAAGAGTTTGATTGGGCAATTGGGAGTTGACTGGGGATTGATGACCGCTGGCGGAATTATCACCATTATTCCAGTATGTATTATGTTTTTCTTTGCGCAAAAAAGACTAGTTGAAGGCTTAACAGCAGGAGCTGTTAAGGGATGATTTAAGGAGGAAGAAATGGATTATAAAGAAAAAGAAAGAGAGTTAAGGCGTAAAATATTGAAGATGCTGTTTGCAAGTCAGTCTGGACATCCAGGTGGATCGTTATCTTGTGTTGAGATTCTTATGTCTCTTTATTATGATGTTATGAATATTGATCCTAAAAATCCAGAAAAGGAAGATAGAGATCGATTTGTATTAAGTAAAGGCCATGCATGTCCGACACAATACGCTATTTTAGCTGATTTAGGATATTTTCCAAGTGAAGATCTTGATGGACTTCGCCAAATATACAGCCATCTTCAGGGACATCCTGACTGCAATAAGACACCAGGGATTGATGTAAACACTGGATCTTTAGGACAGGGTATCTCACAGGCCATAGGGCTTGCTCTTGCGGCAAAACTTAAAGAAGCCGATTATAACATATATACGGTTATTGGAGATGGAGAATGCCAGGAAGGTCTTGTCTGGGAAGCCGCTATGGCAGCATCTCATTACAAGCTTGATAATCTTTGTGTTCTTCTAGATTACAATGGTCTGCAGATTGATGGAAGCAATGATCAGGTTATGGGTCTTGGAAACATCGTAGAGAAGTTTAAAGCTTTTGGTTTCGAATGCCTTGAGGTAGATGGACATGATATCCATAAAATCACAGAAGCTGTAAAGGCGCCGATTAGTGGAAAGCCAAAATTTATCTGTTGTCATACCATAAAAGGAAAAGGTGTATCCTTCATGGAAGATCAGGCAGGATGGCACGGAAAAGCAATGAATAAGGAAGAATTTGACATAGCAATGAAAGAACTGGGGGCATAAAGATGGGAAAATCACTAAGAGTTGCTTATGGAGAAGCATTGGTAAAATTAGGACAGAAAAATAAAAAAGTTGTAGCACTGGATGCGGATCTTGCACATGCAACCATGTCTGCGACTTTTGCGGAGAACTTTCCTGATCGATTTTTCAACATGGGGATTGCGGAAGGTAATATGATGTGTGTAGCTGCAGGGTTCGCACATACAGGATTCATTCCATTTGCTAGTACATTTGCTCTTTTTGGAGCAGGAAGGGCTTATGAAGAGATTCGAAATTCCATTGCATATACAAATGCAAACGTAAAATTTGGACTATCTCATTCTGGACTTTCAGTAGGTGAGGATGGAGGTAGCCATCAGTCCATTGAAGATATTGCTCTAATGAGAGTAATGCCTAACATGACTGTTTTCGTACCTTGTGATCCACTAGAAGTAGAAAAGGCTGTTTTTGCAGCAGCAGAAATAGAAGGACCTGTTTATATCCGTGTGGCAAGACCTGTCTGTGATGTGATCACAACATCAGAAACACCATTTATTCCAGGGAAAGCAAATGTATTAAAAGATGGAAGTGATGTATGTATTATCGCTATGGGATTAATGGTGCCAATAGCATTACAGGCTTCTAAGATGTTGGAAGCTGAAGGAATCTCTGCCGCAGTTGTCAATATGCATACCATTAAACCAATTGATACTAAGACTATTCTTGAAATGAACGAAAAGTGTAAGGGAATTGTGACAGCTGAAGAGCATTCTGTCATTGGTGGATTAGGATCAGCAGTATCTGAGGTTCTTGCTGGGCATAAGGGAGCTAAGTTTGCAAGAGTCGGTATACAGGATAAGTTTGGAAAGTCTGGTAAACCAGAGGAGTTATTTAAAGCATACGGTCTAACAGCTGAGAATATTGTAGCAAGTTGTAAAGAGACGTTAGCATAATAGATAAACATAAGTTGATGAATAAAAAAGAGAGGGGAAAATATGGATATTTTAAATGAATCATTTGATGGAGAAGGAATGCAAAGGGTTTACGAGAATGATAAATGGACAGTGGGCCTTAAGAATTGGAAACCCGCAAATGATATTACAGGTATAACGAACTTGGAGCGCCATAATAAGACCGATGAGTTGTTTGTATTACTGAAAGGATCATGCACGTTAATTTATGCAAATCCTGTGAAGGATGGTCTTGATTTTAAGGCGATTGAGATGGAGCAAAATAAGGTTTACAATATTCCAGCTTCTCTATGGCATAATACAATAACAAGCAAAGATACGAAGCTGGTTCTGATCGAAGATTCTAGTACATCTATGGATAATACAGATATTCTTGAATTGAATGAAGATCAGCTTGCCAAAGTAAAACAGTTAGTATAGTTTAATGAAACGAACCCTTAAAGAAAAGGAAACTTAAAAGAAATCTTAAAGTTAAAGAAACCCTAAAGTTAGAGAAACCCTAAAGTTAAAGAAATTATAAAGTTAATTCAACCCTAATATTAATTCAATCCTAAAGTTAATGAAATCCAAATCTTTTGATAAGAATGCTGTATTTCCAGTGATTCATTTAAAAAGGTTTGGATTTCATTTTGCTATTTTTGAAGAAAGAAGCTGATAAAAGAAAGGATTCTTTTATATCATAGATGTGTTATGTGATTTAATCACAGATATTAATGGTAAATCCGTTATAATTAGGATAAACTATAAGTTAAGAAATAAACGAAAATATCAATCTAAAATTCTAGGAGGAAGGCAAATGCTTCATTTTCTAAAGAAGGATAATAGTAAAGTGGTTTATGTTAATGATATGGATGACCTTATTGGTAAGGTGGAAATTATTGATATAAGAGAACCTTTTGAGTATAACAGTGGAAGTTTAAAGACTGCTAAAAACATCCCAATGGGTCACTTGTTAGCAAGTCCTAAAAAATATCTTATCAATGATAAGACATATTATATCATGTGTCAGTCAGGTGCAAGAAGCGCAAGAGCTACAAAAGCACTTACTAAGCAAGGTTACAATGTAATCAATGTTGCAGGTGGTATGGGTGCCTATGTGGGAACAAAGAGAAAGTAAGGATTTAAATAAGGAGGTTGTTATAATGGGACGAAAAATAGTAATTGTCGGTGGAGTTGCAGGTGGAGCCTCAGCAGCAGCAAGACTTAGAAGAAATAGTGAAGAGGATCAGATTATAATGTTTGAAAGAGGACCTCATGTTTCGTTTTCCAATTGTTCTCTTCCATATCATTTAAGTGGAGTGGTTCGGGATGTGGATGATTTAGTTCTAATGAATCCCGAGGTGTTTCTAAAGCAATATCACATTGATGCACGTGTAAATAGTGAAGTGATTTCCATTGACAGGAAAAACAAAAGGGTAAAAGTAAAAAGAATAGATTCAGATGAAGAGTATACTGAAAGCTATGATAAATTGATTTTATCGCCAGGAGCATCCCCTATGGTACCTAAATTCCCAGGTATTGAACAAGTAAATGTATTCACAGTAAGAAATGTAGTTGATATAGATAAACTGAATCAATTTGTAAAACAAATCCAGTTGAAAGAGGTAGCAGTGATCGGTGGTGGATACGTTGGAGTTGAAGTTGCTGAGAACCTAAGAGAGGCTGGATATCAGGTATCACTTATAGAAGCTACCAATCAAATCCTTAGACCATTTGATTATGATATGGTTCAAATCTTCCATAAAGTATTGATGGATCATAAAGTAAACTTAATTGTGGGAGATAAAGTAGAGAAATTCGAAGAAAATAAAATCGTTTTAGCTTCTGGGAAAACCTTGAAAGCTGGAGCTGTCATTATGGCGGTGGGTGTATCGCCAGAAACACAACTTGCAAAAGAGGCTGGCCTTGAGATTGGAGAAACAGGAGCCATTAAAGTAAATAAAAACTATCAGACGAACGATGCAAATATCTATGGGGTAGGCGATGCAATAGAAGTTTATCATGCCTTAACCCATTCCATGACGAAGCTATCTTTAGCTGGACCTGCATTAAAGCAGGGGAGATCCGTAGCGGATCATATCAATCATAAAAGTACATTAAACAAAGGGTACATTGGTTCTTCTGCAATTAAAGTATTTGAATATAACGGTGCATCTACGGGATTGAATGAATCCTTAATAAAGGTCCTTAATATAAAAATAAATTATGACATGGTTCGTATCATTCTATCGGATAAAGTAGGAATTATGCCAGATGCAGCCCCTATGCATTTCAAACTACTGTTTGAAGTACCTACGGGCAAGATTTTAGGAGCTCAAGCTATTGGGAAAGGTGATGTAACAAAACGTGTTGATATTATTGCTACTGCCATTAAGTTTGGTGGAACAGTGGAAGATTTAAAAGATTTGGAATTATCTTATGCACCTCCATTTACAACGGCAAAGGATATTGTAAATTATGCAGGATACGTAGGATCGAATCTTTTAAATGGTGACTTTAAGCAAGTAAACGTTGATCAGGTTAGAAATCTAGTTGAAGAAAACCAGATGATCATAGATGTGAGGGAAGCTTATGAATATGAAAAGGGGCATATTAAAGGAGCAATCAATATTCCTTTAAGTGAACTTAGAGATAGAACGGATGAAATTCCAAAGGATCAACCAGTATATTTACACTGTAGGACTGGACAACGCAGCTATAATGCAGTATTGGCACTTCAGAATATGGGATTCCATAACGTGATTAATATCACTGGTAGCTTCTTAGGAGTATCATTCTATGAATACTATAATGATCAGCTAAATGAAAGGGATAGCATTGTAACAAAGTATAATTTTAATTAAGGTAGTGTAACAAACTTTGTGCTTCAATGAATAAGAGGTTCCATTCTGCTTCAAGATTAGATGCGTTCACGTAACTTTTCTTTATCGATGATGTGGATGGAACCTCTATGTTGTTCAAGAATTCCCTCGGATTGAAATACTTTTAGCATTCGTGAAACAACCTCTCTAGCACTTCCAATATATTTTGCAATCTGTTCCTGAGTAAGATGTAGCTCATTGGAATGTGTTCTTGTTATTTCATCCAACAGGAAAACAGCAAGTCTTTTATCAAAGCTCATAAAAAGAATTTGCTCCATGGACCACATCACATCTGAAAACCGTTCGTTGGTATTTTTGTAAGCAAAGTTTTCCACGTATACGTTTTGCTGACTAAGCTTACTAAAGGTACCAATATTTATAAGATAAACATCTGTGTCCTTTTCTGCATCAATATGTACATCGAAGGTGATGCTGTTTATTATACAGGAAGCTGAAAGTACGCAAACATCACCAGGTGAAAGGCGATATAAGGTTACTTCGCGTCCATCTTCTGATAAGATGTAGACTCGTAGTTCACCTGTTTTTATCAGCAAGACACCGAGACATTCGTTGTCCGCACTATGGAGATTGAAGCCCTTCTTGTATGAAACTTTTTCAATATTTCTTTCTAATAAGCCTATCTCTGATTCACTCAATTTATCCCAAAAATCAAGGCGAGATTGAATATATGCGAATTCTTCTTGCTCAATCATGTAAAATCCTCCAATCATAACGTTTTTATAGCACATCCATAGTTTTAGTAATTCAAGTGTATTTATTTCTACCATGATTCGTTTAAAAACCAAGTCGGATTTCGGTGATAATAAGAGTTTTTGTTTTCCTTTTTTCATACACTTTTACCTTTCCTTTATTATATCATTTTATTTTATTTATTTAAATAAATCTGTAATAAAGTAGATGTTTTTCATCCATATATCTGTATATTTCTGAAATCTTTCATACTATTTTCTTCCTTTGTTGACTTTTACATACCTTAAGTGAACTATTTTATGTCATATAGCATGCTTAATATTTTTGCAATATTATTTCATGTATTTGTATATAATCTATCGTCTTTACCATAAATATTTTTGAATGCCTTATTATGAATCAAGGTACTAAGAGAAAGTAGTAGACAATATTTTTATGAAATGAGTCAAATAGAAAATCAGATAAATACAAAAAATTTATCCTTTGAGACTATAAATAAATGAATCTAGTTGCAATTAACGACAATAAAACGTATAATTGACATTAGAAAAACAATTAACAGAAAATTGAAGTAGAAAGGAATTCAAAATTAATCTAAAGCAATAGTAAACATAAGAAGAAAGGAAGTGTTAATATGTCGAAGGTAGAATTTTATCGATGTGAATCATGTGGAAACCTAGTGGCCTTAATGAAAGAAGCAAAGGGGGAACTAACTTGTTGTAATCAACCAATGACTAAGTTAGAAGCAAATGTATCTGATGCAGCTGAAGAAAAACACGTTCCTCATGTGGTAGAAGAGGAGGATGTGATTAGAGTTTCAGTAGGATCTACCATTCATCCCATGTTACCTGAGCATTATATTGAATGGATTGCTCTTGCTACAGACAATGAAATAATCATAAAGCATCTAAAACCTGGAGAACATCCAGTGGTAGAGTTTGAGAATGTAAAAGATGGAACGGTCTTTGCATATTGTAATCTCCATGATTTATGGAAAAAAGATTTGCAGTACATCATTCCTAATGAAGTGGTGTGTTCACCAGAATTTCCAGACGGATGTATAAGTGTTTAGACTATTTTTTATAAGAGATGAAATAAAGTGCTCTCTTTCAGGGGAGACCCATAGAGATTGATGAGAAAAGTGAATAGCTTTAAAATTTAGCAAAAAAAGACCACATTGGAGGATAAGTCTCTAATGTGGTCTTTTTTTGCTATTTTTTTATCATTAAGAGAGAGCTTGAAATTTTATGATCTGCATATTGCTTCTCGGCATATGAAAAGATCCATTGTAAGAGTAATTACAGCTTTTAC
>DVLR01000114.1 GCA_018715425.1 Candidatus Merdenecus merdavium | reverse complement strand
GAGTTTGAATAATATATTAGAGCCAAGAAATGCCTATTTTACGGGCTTTCTTGGCTCTTTCTATGTCCGTTGACAATCAAATGACAATACTTTTTTAATATTATTGTAAATAATTTCTTTTTATTTAGCTGGGAATTGACTTTTCCAGTCTAAATAATCTTTTTCTGTAATCTCTTCATTTCTGAATTTCTGGTACATATCAGCCCATGCTCCAATATTATCCAGCATATTTAAAGAATCATGTCCTTTGTCTTTAAACATGAGTTGTGGTACGCCGGATTCATCCCGGTAGGCGTGCAGACCATATTGATCCTCTAAAGCAAATAATGCGTGCATGACACTAACATAAGTATCAAAGTTTGGATCAGACATGGCGTATGGACTGATCTTTAATGAGTTTGCTATTTTTTCCAATTGTTCTGATGATGGAAAACGATTCCCAAGTTCATAATTTCTAATTGCCGATTCGCTCAATCCGGACATGATTGCCAATTCTTTCTGTGTATATCCTTGATCGATCCGGAATTTTCTTATTTTCTCACCTACTGTCATAAGAAAACACTCCTTTGCTGATTGTTACTTAAAAGTATAGCATAAACAGTTCAAAAATGAAATATAAAAATAAACCGTTCATTTTTGAAATTATTCTATTGACAGTACGGAAATGAAATGTTATGATGCATATACACCGTTCGATAATGAACTGGAAAAAGAAAGGAGGGATACAGATGGCTAGTAAATTATTTATATCAGCAAAAGAAGTAGCGAAAGAATTAGAAGTATCTGATTCCTATGCGTATCGTTTGATCCGTCAGTTAAATGCGGAATTGGAACAAAAAGGTTTCGTTGTTGTCAAAGGAAAAATCAGCCGTAAATATTTTGAAGAACGAGTTTACGGTATGAACGAAATGAAATAGCAGGAGGTGATGTTTTGACAGTAATCAAAAACCAAAAGTCAAATACTTACGAGGTAAGAACCTATTATAAGGACTGGACTGGCGTAAGAAAGCAGAAGACGAAAAGGGGATTTAAACGCAAATGTGATGCCCAGGAATGGGAAAGAGCGTTTAAATTAAAGGAGAATTTGAGTCTGGATATGTATTTTGAAGATTTTGTAGATCTTTATCTGAATGATATCAAATCCAGAATCAAATATAATACCTGGCTGACGAAAAAGCATATTGTAGAAAAAAAGATTCTCCCATATTTTTCGAAAAAGAAGTTGCAGGAAATAAAACCTTCCGATATTCGACAGTGGCAGAACACCATGATGAACTATCGAAATAAACAAGGAGAAGGCTATTCACAGGTCTATCTAAAGACCATCCATAATCAGCTGAGTGCAATTTTGAATCATGCAGTTAATTTCTATGATTTGAAAAGCAATGCTGCACGCAAGGCAGGATCTATGGGAAAAGAAAGAACAAAAGAGATGCTTTTCTGGACAAAAGAAGAGTATATGAAGTTCATTGAAGCGGTGGCGGATAAGCCAATCTCCTTTTATGCATTTGAAATCTTATATTGGTGTGGAGTGCGTATGGGAGAGTTGTTAGCACTGACACCGGCAGATTTCGATTTTCAGGCTTGTACTATCCGGATCAATAAGTCTTATCAAAGATTAGAGGGGAAGGATATTATTACGGATCCTAAGACTGTGAAGAGTAATCGTATGATCACCATGCCGGAATTTTTAAGCGAAGAATTAGAAGCGTATATAGGAATGCTGTATGGTTTAAATGAAAATGACAGGATATTCCAAATTTCAAAAAGCTATCTTCATCATGAAATGGATCGTGGTGTGAAGTTGTCAGGAGTGAAGAGAATACGAATCCATGATTTACGACATTCTCACGTGTCATTGTTGATTAATATGGGATATTCTGCGGTGGCAATTGGAGAAAGGGTAGGGCATGAAAGTGTGGAAATCACATATCGATATGCGCATTTATTCCCGACAATCCAAACAGAAATGGCGGAAAATCTAAATCAGGAAAGAGAGGAATATCTGGATGAGTGAAAAAAATAGGGATAACAAGAATCGGTGGCGTAATGTGACCATAGCGTTTCGAATGTCTCCGGAAGAAAATAAAGAGCTAGATTTAAGAGTAAAGATTTGTGGATACCAGACGAGACAAGAATATATCATTGAAAGTGTTTTACATCAAAAAGTCACAGCAGTAGGAAATCCGTTGATGTTAGTACAGTTTAGAAAACAGCTTCGAGGGATTGAAGAGGAACTAAAAAGGTTAACTACATTAGAGGATGCCGATGAAGAGTTGTTTACACCTATTCGAACAATGTTGGAGATATTAAATGCATTTGCAGAAGAAAGAAACTATGAAAGAAGGAAAAAAGAAAAAGCCCAGAAATAATCTGAGCAAGTTCCCTGATCATCAGAATAACTGATATATCACCTTAACAACTTGAGTATATCACAAAATTGTTGTTGCAACAATTGTTAAATTCTGTTTGCCAGGGACTTGCCCGGTTGGGCAGGAGGTGGAAATGGAAGATAATTATAGAGAAGTAAAAAAGGCAGAACCATGCCTGAAATTGATCCACATGGATCAGGTTGAAGTGGAAGAAATCGAATGGCTCTTTTATCCCTTCATACCATATGGGAAGGTCACCATTATTCAGGGAGATCCTGGAGAGGGGAAGACTACTGTGGTGTTGCAGATCATAGCAAAATTAACAAAAGGAGAAGCAATATTAAGTGAGACAAGCGAAGGAAAATCTGAAGAGACAGGTGTAGAGCCAATCAATGTGATTTATCAAACAGCTGAAGATGGACTGGGCGATACGATCAAACCAAGATTGTTAGCGGCAGGGGCAGATTGTTCCAGAGTCTTGGTAATTGATGACCAGGATCAGCCATTAACAATGGTAGATGCAAGGCTGGAAGAAGCGATCATACAGACGAAAGCAAGACTTGTAGTATTAGATCCAATTCAAAGCTTTCTAGGGGCTGGTGTTGATATGCATAGGGCAAATGAGATTCGCCCATTGATGAAAAGAATCTCTGTATTAGCAGAAAAATATCAATGTGCCATTATTCTGATCGGTCATATGAATAAAAATAGTAATGGAAAATCATCCTATCGTGGATTGGGTTCTATTGACTTTCAAGCGGCAGCAAGAAGCGTGTTGATTGTTGGAAGAGTGAAAGATGAACCGGAAATCCGAGTGATCTGTCATGTAAAGAGTTCTCTTGCTCCGGAAGGAGATGCTATCGCCTTTCGATTAGACAAAGAAAAAGGATTTCATTGGATTGGAAAATATGACATCAGTGCAGAGGACTTATTGTCTGGTGATGGGCGAGGGCAAAAGATCCGAAGTGCGAAAGAATTTTTAAAAGAGATCTTAGCAAATGGATCAATGGAACAGGCAAAAATAGCAGAAGAAGCAGAAGAACGAGGAATTAAAAAGAAAACACTTTGGAATGCGAAGAAGGAATTACAGATTGATTCTGTGAAGATAGGGAATAAATGGTTCTGGATGTTACAAGAAGAGTAAAGGAAGATGGCAAGATTACCATATCTTAAAGAATAGGGAATCTTGCCACCTTGATTAAAAAGGAGTGAAGTGATGAAAAAAGTACAGATTGATTATGAACTGTTTCGAAAATTGATCTTTTATCATCTGGGTTCAGATGATCAGTATGAAGAAGATATTCGAAATGGCTTGGAAGAAAAATTGGATGCATTAGTCAGACATGAACTCTATACGAAGTATAAGACGGCTCCTTCTGAGGAAGAGCAGGAGAAAGCACGACAGGAATATTTAGATAAGCGTGGAGTGTCAGCCAGTTATCGGTGGTGATGTTTGTTTGGGGAATATAGAACAGGAGCGTGGCACGCACCTGTATCATACCAAACAAGGAGAATTGCCGTAGGGTGTAGCCGATACAGTGCTGGCTGATTTGAAAGCTCCCGGCAGGGCGCAAGGGTACTTTTGATGGACGTTAGGCTGTCGAAAGTGCTTTTGCGTTACTTTTGACAAAAGTAACAAAACATGATCGCCATATCTGGCGTTTTAAAATGAAGGAAAGGAGATTTATTGAAGAGGACGATTAGTTTTATGACAGGGAAAGGCTCCCTGAACCATAACAGTAGAAAATTTCATGCAAAGAATACGGATCCGAACAGAACCCATTGGAATGTTGAATATTGTAATGAAGATATCAAAGACGTATATCATGAATTATTTGACGAAGCCTTGAAACGTTACAACGATAAACAGACTCGAAAAGATCGTAAGATAGATGATTACTATGAAAAGATACGTTCCGGGAAACAAGAAAAATTATTTCATGAGGTTATCCTTCAGATCGGTGATAAAGACAATATGAGATCAGAAACGATGGAGGGACAGCTTGCTGCAAAGATATTAGATGAATACATGAAAGGATTTCAAGAACGGAATCCTACGTTGCGAGTATTTGCTGCTCATCTGCATTTAGACGAAGCAACACCACACCTACATATTGATTTTATTCCCTATGTTACAGGAAGTAAGCGAGGACTTGATACAAGAGTATCTTTAAAACAAGCCTTATCGTCATTAGGATTTAAAGGTGGTTCCAGAAGTGAGACGGAGCTAAATCAATGGGTACAATCAGAAAAGGAAAAATTAGCCATGGTCATGAGGGAAAATGAGATAGAATGGGAGCAGAAAGGAACTCATGAACCACATCTTTCTGTGTTGGATTACAAGAAAAAGGTTCGAGAACAGGAAGTAGAAGAATTAACGGAACATAAGAATTTATTGGAACATGATTTGCATGATATCAGCGAATGTGTGGATGAGATCCAAAAGGAAAAAGAACAGGTAGAAAAAGAGAGAGATGCAGTAATTAAAAAGACAGAAGTGTTAGAAAAACGATTTTCTGCACTAAATTCAAAAGCTGGACTTGTTGACTCACATGCACGTGAGTATGGATATTATCCGGAAGAATGGCTGCCAGAAGCCGGAACTTTAGAGTCTGCAAAATCTTACAGGAAGAGAATATTTCCTTTGGTGAAAAAAGTTGCGAACATGATACAGGCATTGTATAGCAAATATTTAGAACTGAAAAGCAAAAATCAAAAGCTATCAGATCGAAACCTGGATCTTGAAAATCGTGTAGATCGGTTGCGAGAAGAAGTATCTGTTATAAAGAAAGAGAATGTAGCTTTGTTAAATGTGTCATATGATATGGATCGGGTTGTAGCTGTTTTGGGAAAAAATAAGGTCAAGGAAGCAATAGAAGTTGCAAAGCATTTGGAACAGGCAAATGCAAAACAAAACATCAAGAAGAAACGTATAGACAGAGATGGTAGATAGAGGGGAATGAGTTATTATAATGCTAAGTTAGAAAGAACCCAGTAAATACAAGGGTTTCGCTGACTTTTGTCCTACGAAAAAATGAGAAATACCATGATGATTTTGATGATGAGTATCGGTATCCGAGTCAAAATTGAGTGGTGAAATGGAGGTTTGCAATAATATAACTCACGGTACTTAGAATATAATATATTGATTGCCTATGTGATGTGGATTTCTTTCCCGCCCGGAAGAGTGATATGTCATGTAGCAATGATGTGAGTTGTTGTAGATGGATAAATGAATAGTTTGTTCTAGCTAACTATGCTTTCATTGTAGCGGATATAGAGAACTGTTATAATAGAAATATAAAGAAATAGGTAAATCGGAATTTCGTACATTTTTGAAATGCAATGCAGATGAGAAAGATCTGGATGAGCAGTTTGCAAAGGTATGAAACCAAGCCTGCCCTGATCGGATATACGGTGGAAGCCGAGTTTATCCGGCAAGCCATAACCGGGGCAGCCATACGTCCCATAGAGTAGTGTGATTTTCAATAATAAAACGATATAAGATTTATTTTTGATTACGAAACGAACTTGGCATCATTCCATAGTGATTTTTGAACTGTTTATAAAAATGGGTACGGTTTTTAAAGCCAAGCTGAAATGCAATCTCAGAAATCGAGAGATCCGTTTCTTTGAGCAGATCAATGGCCTTCGTTAAGCGATAGTTCATACAATAACTAGATAAGTTTAAATTGCTGTATTTTTTGATAATCCGATTGATATAATCTCCGCTATAATGCAATTTTGTTTCTAGTTCACTACGTGAAATCAATCCGTTGGAATCTTCTATCATATGGGTTGCTCTGGAAAAAATTAAAAAGTCGTTGTTGTAATCTAATTTCACATGAGTTGTGTGAAAAGCTGTTGTATCACATATAAGTCCTAAAATATTGCAAATATATCCGTCAATCAGATGGGAACTCCCAAAGGTAGGAGAAAGCATAGTTTTTGAGATGCTTTCTCCGTTTTTATACATACAGCGATGTGCAAAATCATTTCCTTGTACCGGAAATATATCAAGGAATTGCTTGTTAGACAGAACATCATTATTTTCACTTTCTTGCAAGAATTTTAAGATTGGACTGTCCAGTATCTCCTGTTCTTCTGCAAAATAGAGATTGTGCGTCTCTTTTATCATCTTAGTGATATATTCCTTGGATAGATTGAGAAAAAATACACGGAAGTTTCCATCAAATCTTTCGGCATGTCTCAAATTTCGGTTAACGATACATCCTGAACCTTTGGGATAGATACGGATAGTATTTTCAATAGAGTTTGTTACAGTCCCGTCTAAAACATACATGAATTCATAGAAATCATGTTGATGTAACACTCGATTTTGACTTGTGAAGATTGTGCTGATGTTTGGAACAATTGTGTGTTTAATGTCAGTCGGGGTAAAATTAGTCAAACTGATATATTCATTTACTTCATCCTTATAATAGGTCTCTAATACGAAACTAAATGGTGTTTCTAAATGATAATATTGATTAAAATGACTTTCTCTTCCATAGATAGTTAATGCATTTTTATAATCTTTATTAAATGATATTTTCGGCATATAAGCACCTCGATTCCCAGATATGTTACAAAGTATATCATATTCCACCAATAAATGATATTGTTGACGAATAATAATTACGATATGATTGAAACATATCATATAGAGAGCTCATGAGCCGGCAAAATGGGCATAACATTTAAGGAGGAAGTTACAATGGGAGAGAATGCTTCGCAAAAAAAATATTTAAAGTTTTATCAAAAGTTAGCTTATGGATCTGGTGATCTTGCATCAAACTGTAGTTATGGATTAGTTTCCAGCTTTTTGTTGTTGTATCTTACAAGTGTAATGGGAATGAATAGTGCTGTGATTGGTACATTGATGTTGGTATCCAAGTGTGTGGACGGAGTTACAGATGTGTTCTTTGGGAATATAATTGACCGAACACATTCTAAAATGGGAAAAGCCAGACCGTGGATGTTATATGCACAAATTGGTGTATCAGGTTGTTTGGCACTGCTTTTCTCAGTTCCGGCAGGAATGGGAAGAACTGCACAGTATGCATATTTCTTCGTATTTTATACCTGTTTAAATGCAATTTTTTATACAGCGAATGGTATTGCATATTCATCATTGACTGCATTGATTACAAAAAACCCAAATGAAAGAGTTCAACTTGGTTCATTCCGTTTCATGTTTGCAGTTGTAACAAATATTGTATTAGGATTTGCAGTAACTTCTGCAGTAAGTGCTTTTGGTGGTGGTGCAAATGGATGGAGAATGGTTGCTATTGTATTTGCAATAATTGCACTTGTTGTAAATACCATCAGTGTTCTTGCTGTGAAAGAACTTCCGGATGAGGAAGTAACTGTGAAAGAGGACGGAAAATCAGCTGAAGATAAATTAAGTTTTCTGGATACAATTAAAGTCCTTTTGAAAAATAAATATTATCTGATGATTGTTGCTATTTACATTGTGTATTATATTATGAGCAATCTTGTTACAGGATCAGGTGTTTTCTTTGCAACATATTATCTTGGAAATGAAGGAATTTATGGATTACTAAATATGATGAAAATGTTTCCGGTAATCTTTGCATTAATTATTGCACCGTTCATTATTAAAAAAGTCGGTAATATGCAGAAGGTAAATACATGGGCATATGGCATCAGTTGTGTAATTGGCATTCCACTGATTTATGCTGCAGTAACGAAAAATATCACACTTTTTCTCATTATTCTTTTCGTAAAAGGCGTATTTGCAGGATTCCTCAGTGGCTCATTGAATGCGTTTATTGCAGAGGCCAGTGCTTACACAACAAGAACAACTGGAATTCGCATGGAAGGAGCGATGTACTCTTGTTCTTCTCTCGGTGTTAAAATCGGTGGTGGAATCGGTACAGCTGCAGTGGGCTGGTTATTAGCAGTGGGCGGATTTGTAAATGATGCCGCTGTTCAGACAGCAGGAGCGACAAATATGATTTTATGGATATATCTGATCATTCCGGTTCTCATCGGTGTGCTGATTACATATTTACTTTCCAGACTTGATGTAGAAAAAGCAAATCAGAAATGGGATGAAGAACATCAGAATGTATAGGAGCAGTGTGTTATGGAAAAAATAAAGTTACTAGATAATTGGAAATTCTGTAAAGGGGTGGTTTCCTCATTGAAAATCATGGAGATGTCTGGAAAGGCACCGGAGGTTGTGACCTTACCGCATGATGCAATGATTTATGAGAAACGTACCAAAGAGACAAAGAATGGAAGCCAGACAGGATTTTATCCAGGTGGAATTTATACATACTTTAAAGACATTGATGTGCCAGAAGAATGGGAAAACAGAGCTGCTATTCTGGAATTTGAGGGGATATATGAAACAGCAATGGTATATGTGAATGGGGCATTGGCGGCTACAAACCTGTATGGATACTCAGGATTCTTTGTGGATTTGAAACCATATTTGAATTACGGACAGATGAACCAGATTAAAGTCATTGCAGATAACTCAGCAGAAGAAAACTCCAGATGGTATTCTGGAAGTGGAATTTATCGAGATGTCAATCTATATCTTGGAGGATCCACTTATATTCCGCCGGAAGGTGTGAAAATTACAACGATATCTGCAGATGAAAAAATGGCAAGGTTGGAATTAGCTGTTCAGATAGAAAACATCTCCGAAGATTCCAGAGCAGATGAAGCTCAAGTGGATATTTATTATGAAGGAGCAGTAATTTGTAGTTGTAAGAAAGAAATCACAGATGAGGAATGTGGACTAAAACAGTTCACATGGAATGTGGAGATTGAACATCCACACTTATGGGATACAGAATATCCAAATCTCTATCAAATAGAAGTTACTCTTTTGAAGAATGGAGAAATTCTTGATAAACAGAAGGAACATTTTGGAATCAGAACCATTTATGTAGATGGAAAACACGGGTTCTGCCTAAATGGAAAGTCATTGAATCTGCGGGGAACTTGTTTGCATCATGATAATGGAATTATTGGTGCAGCAACGATATATGATGCGGAACGAAGAAAGATTCGTATTATCAAAGAAGCAGGATTTAACAGTATTAGAAGTTCTCATCATCCAATCAGCAAGGCAATGCTGGATATCTGTGATGAAATGGGGATTATCGTTATGGATGAACTGTTTGATATGTGGACGGTTCATAAAAACAGCCATGATTTTGCCTTACATTTCTTAGATGAATGGGAAAAAGTTACGACCAGAATGGTAAACAAGGACTATAACCATCCGTGTGTAGCAATCTATTCCATCGGAAATGAAATATCCGAGCTCGGAACAACGCGTGGAGTTGAAATCAGCCGGATGCTTTGTAAGAAACTACATGAACTAGATGATACACGATTTACGACTTGTGGCGTGAATGGGTTAAATGCGGCAGGAGCCAGACTATTTGAAATTATGAGAGATGTGGCTCCATTGATTAAACGAAAAGATGAAGGGAATAGCGGTGACAATCAAGGGCAATCCATGGGAAGCAATGCACTCAATGGAATCATGGAGTTCATGTCTGGTGAGGCAGGAGACGCATTTGCAGCACATCCTAAATTATCAGAAGCTATTGCAGGAGTAAGTGATGCGACAGATATTGTAGGATTAAATTACATGACAGGACGCCATGTGTTAGAGGCACAGCTACATCCGAATAAAGCGGTAGTGGGAACGGAAACATTTCCAGCAGATATATTCAGATTGTGGACATTGGTAGAGGATTATTCTCATATTATAGGAGATTTTACCTGGACAGGATATGATTATCTCGGAGAAGCAGGCTGTGGTATTTTTTATTACGATGGAACAAAGAATTTTGGCAGTGTCTATCCGGATCGTCTGGCATATATTGGGGATATCACAATTACAGGGGTACGAAGACCAATCAGTTATTATCGTGAAGTTGTATATGGATTAAGGCATGAACCATATATTGCGGTTGAACGAGTTGATCGTAATGGACAGACTCCATCGAAAACTCCGTGGATGTTTAAAGATAATATTTCCAGCTGGACGTGGACTGGATACGAAGGTACTTCTGCAAGTGTCGATGTCTATTCTGACGCAGAAGAAGTAGAACTCTTTCTGAACGATGAGAGTCTGGGGAGAAAAAAAGCTGGAAAAGAAAACCAATATATGGCTGAATTTACCGTGCCGTATCAAGCAGGAACATTGATGGCAATTGACTATGTGAATGGAATGGAACGGGGACGATATTCATTGGAAACAGCTAAGAAATCAACAACTCTTGATGTGAAAATGGATAAAAAAGTGCTTACTGCCAATGGACAAGATCTGTGTTATCTGAACATTACGCTTTGTGATGAAAGTGGAAAAACGAACCAGCAAGAAATAAAACAGATTACGGTATCTGTTGATGGTGCAGGTAAATTACAAGGTCTTGGAAGTAGTAATCCGTCTAATGAAGAAGATTATTTTGACAGATGTTGTAATACATTTGATGGAGATGCGATGGCATGTGTAAGAGCCGGACATGAATCTGGAATCATTACAGTAACAATTTCAGCAAATGGATGCGAAGATGTAGTAAGAAAAATAGAAGTGAGGTAGCGGCATGAAAAAGCTATATAAGAAAATAGTTTCATTAGTAATGAGTGCGCTTTTAGCAGTAATGGTTTTGCCGGTAACAACTCATGCATCAAATCAGCAAGATAATGATATTGTATACGGTGCGGATATTGGGTGGTTAAGTCAAATGGAAAATCAGGGGATACAATATTTGAATGAGGACGGAAATGTCGATGATGCGTTGTCTGTGTTAAAGAATAAAGGCATTAATGCGGTTCGATTAAGGGTTTTTGTAAATCCGGAGACAGATTTTGTTTGGACAAAACCTGATGGAACAACATGTCTTTTGGGATATTGTGATACTCAAGGGTTGTTATATACTGCGCAAAGAGCCAAAAATCTAGGTATGAAAATCATGCTTGTATTTCATTATAGTGACCATTTTGCAGATCCTTTATGCCAGGATATACCTGAACAATGGTCGGGGGCTTCAGCAAAAGAAATTGAAAAATATGTATATGATTATACATACTATATAATGAATTTTTTGGGAGAAAATGGAATAACTCCTGAATGGGTGCAGGTTGGCAACGAAGTGAGCTATGGTGTTCTATATCCCTATGGAAGTAATCAAACGGGTGATTTCGAGCAACTTACGGCATTTTTAAATAGTGGATATGATGCAGTGAAGGCTGTAAGCCCGAATTCAAAAGTAGTTACACATTTGACACATGGAAGTGGTATTTTACATTTTGAATGGTTTTTTAGTAATTTTATTACAAAATGCGGAGGAAAAACCGATGTAGTAGGACTTTCCTACTACCCGTATTGGACAGGTGGAGATGAGATTGAAAATGTTGCAGTAAATCTATACAATATGGCAACAAAATACGAGAAAGAAGTAATGATTTGTGAAACTGGCGAGGTGGAAACTGATGCAGCTAAAACCTATGAACTGCTTCGTAAAGAAATAAATGCCTTGAATACTGTGCCTGGAAATAAAGGCATTGGCGTTTTCTATTGGGAACCAGAAGCAAATTCACAGTATTTACCAGATGGTTACACATTAGGTGCGACTGAAGAAGTTTCTTCAAATACACTTAGATTTACAGATGCTTTAAATGCTTTCAAAACGGGTACGACATTCTTATCAAATGAGTGCTCATATGAGTTTTATAACGTGAATAGTCAGAAAGCACTTAACGTATGTCAGGGGTCCCAGGATAACAATGCGAGTATAGAACAATATACGTATGGTGGATGGAACAGCCAAAAATGGATATTTGAGCAGGTAGATGGAAACTATTATATTATAAAGAACAAGAACAGTGGTCTTGTTTTGGATGTGAATTCTATGTCCACGCAGGTGGGGGCATCTATTATACAGTATGAATATAATCAAGGATGGAACCAGATGTGGGAAGTGATTGAAAAGGATGATGGTTCATATGCTTTAAAAAATCGATTGAGTGGATTGTATTTAGGCGTTAGAAATAATTCTTCAGCAGATGGTGAGTGGTGTCAGCAAACAAATTTAAGTGAAAGTGGAACATCCTGGTATCTAGTTGTGACGGAATAATAAACTATATTCATGAGATTGTTTATTGTATAAAGATAATCTTGAAGCGTCCTAGGAAGGAAAAACTTCTCAAATCATGGGGCTATCGGTTAATACCGATTTTTAGGCTCTAAATCTTAAAATATGAATCTCCCGTAGAAATCAGTATTTTTAATACTTGAACTTCTTCGGGAGATTTGTATTTTCTAGTTTCTGTATGTATTTTAGGGCGCAAAAATCCTTTAACTGCATTTTGGAAGCATTCTACAATACGAAACGAATTCATAGTCACTGTGATTATATGTCACCAAACGATTATGAAGAGCTGTATCGTAGGCTTCAGCAAGATGAATTGCAGCTGGCAGGTTAAGATGAGGAAAACCTCATTTTAACTTGTACTAAATCTTGACATAGGACCAAGAATATAATAATTTGTTATATATGATTAAGGATGATGAGTAATGCAGAATTTTCGACTTGTGGACTTTAACAACATCGAAATTTGGTGGGAGGTGTTATACAAATGAAACTGGCAGACTTATCAACTGGACCAGACTGGGTAGTATATGTTGGATTTATAATATTTGCTGTACTTTCCATAGTTTTGATTTCTGGACATGGAAGTTGGTTAATTTCCGGATATAATACAGCTTCAAAAGAAGAAAAGGCAAAATATAATGAAAAAAAGCTATGCAGAACAATGGGAATTGGAATGTCTGTTATAGCAATTCTTCTATTAATTATGGGGGTGTTTGAAAATATTTTACCGGCATTTTTTGTGTATATTGCATTGGGTATTATTTTAGCTGATGTTGTGATAATTATTGTCTTGGGAAATACAATATGTAGAAGGTGACAAATTTGAATTTATGGAGGAGGAAGTATATGAGTAACAAAGGAATTATAATTTTGGTAATTATATGGATGCTTTTTTCTTTAGTTTGGTTTTTGGCAGGAAATACTGTAAAGGGAATTATATGGCTATGTGTCGGAGTTATTGCCGTAATCATTGCATTAATAAGGAATAGTAAATAAATTTCAGCTAGCAGGGGAATGGAAGTGCTTTATGAATATTATAGTATTTAAGACTATTAGTTGATTTTAATCTATAGCATATTACTGACAATAAAATGACAATACAATTAGATGAAAACATAGCGAATCCATACAAAACAGTTCAAAAATGAACTGTTTTGGAACTGGAACAACGGGAATACACTACAAAGCAAATAGAACTTTGCGAGTTTGAATAGGCTATAAGCCATGCAAAAGGAAAAAGGCACAGAGCCAGAGAATTTATTCTCATGGGGCTGTGTCTTTTGGTTTTTATAGGGTGCCAGCCCGCAATGAGCGCTACGCAGTAGTGCGAGTTGAGCATGGCTGAGTAAGAAAGAACTTAGCATTTATGCAATTTCCAAACAAATTTGCTTAAGTTGTGGCAATAGTTTGGCAACATTTAGCTTTCACTCAAGAAATATATTTCATTTAAATATAGCATAGAAAAACCTTACTGATTTCAAATAATGATGATGTGATTCCAACAAGTTAGGCTTTTATTCGGATTGCAAAGTAACGACAATTACGTTACAATATATAAAAGGAGGTTGATGAAATGGAAAAGACAAGTACATTGAATTTAAGAATCAATCCAACAGTAAAGCAACGCGCAGAAGAAGTTTTATCTCAATTAGGAATACCAATGTCTACTGCAATTGACATATATTTAAAGCAGATATCGCTGACAGGTGGAATTCCATTTACAGTTGCATTACCCAAGGTGCCAAAGGAAATTAATGCAGAGGCAATGACTGATACAGAACTTCAGGCTAAATTACAAAAAGGATATGAAAGTGCAATCGCTGGAAGAACACAAAATGCAGCAGAGGTATTTAAGAAGGCTAGGGAGAAACGTATCTGATGAAACAATACATTGTAGACATTACAGAGGAAGCACTGAAAGATATGGATATGTTATACGACTATATTGCAGTTAAATTGAAAGCACCTGAGAATGCAACTAGACAATATGATAGGATTGCAAGTGCAATTCTATCATTAAACGAATTACCAGAGCGCTATAGAGTGATGGATTCAGAACCACAGCATTCGCAAGAACTTCGGATGATGCCAGTCGATAATTATACGGTTTTTTACATTATTGATGAAGTAAAGGTAAAAGTAACAAATGTACTTTATAGTGCGTCAGATATTAATGCTAGATTGAGGTCTTAGGAAGATGAAATTTGCTTTTATAATGCTAGTATTGAGTTATAAGTATGACAATATTATGGTAACTGTCAGTGAGCTCAATAATGTCCGTTGGAGAGATAAATAATTACTGGATATTGCAGGCAGAGTTTAAACGAACATGTTTTGAAGACGCAATTAGTACTAAGCACTACTACAGTAGCACCTATTTTATGTACTACATATGACATATAAAAAGTCCTATACTATTACCAGAAACAACAGGAGGTAATGGTATGGGATTTAATAATGTAATCGGATATAAAAGTAATAAGTTTTAAAAAGATGTTTATGCATATTATTAATCTTAAAACAACGCTAAGCATCTGGCGCTAGATCACCTGAAATAAATTTCGAGCCGTTCTCAAGAGAAAATCTATCTTTAAATGCTTTTTAAATGAATTTTATATACAGTTAAAAGATGAGTTGAGAATGTGAAGAAAAGTCTGTAAATACAGATCTTCTATGATAAGCTTGGAGCTGGTAAGCATGATTTAATGCTACCAGCTCTTATTATATATATACTTCATGGTTCCGGGCATGTCAAGAGAAGGTGATGAAATCGCCTCTACTGATGGCCTTATTTATTTCTATTCCGGAAGTCGTCCCTCGTACATGATACTTAGCTCACCATAGACTAACCCCCAATTTCGTATCACCGTTGTCCATTTTTTGGTGGCTTCAAATGTTGAGAGTTACAGGCTTTTAGAAGCGCTGTATCGCTTAGAAATACACTTCTCTGCTGGTTAAGCTTTCAATAGCATTCGTTGTATAAATGGCCTTCCTGACTGCTGATGAGAACTTGAATATTGGAGAAATTGCATCCCAATTGTCTTTCCAGCGTTTCATTGAGTTTGGATATTTTGGGCTTTATTTTTCAGTCACTCTTTCTAATGCTTCTAATGCTTTCTTTTCATCTGCAGCTTGATAGATGGTCTTAAGATCAGTAGCAAAGATTTTACAATCTTTATCTGGCACCTATTTTAAGGTGTTTCTAACTTGATGAACAATGCACCGTTGATACTCCGTTTTAGGAAAGGCGGTTGCGATAGCTTCTTTGATTCCACTGAGTCCATCTGCGCACATAATAAGAATGTCTTTTTCCCCACGATTTTTCCATTCATTCAGAACAGAAAGCCAATACTTTGAACTTTCGTTTTCAGCAACATTGATTGTTAGAACTTCCTTCTTGCCATCGGCATTAATTCCAAGAACTATATAGGCCGCAAGCTTGCGAATAACTCCATTATCTCTAACCGAATAGTGAATGGCATCGATATAAAGGATTGGATAAACTTCATCTAAGGGGTGATTTTGCCAATTTTCAATCTGTGGTAATATTTTATCTGTAACACCAGATATAAAGCCTTCAGATGCTTCAAAACCATAGATATCATCAATAGTTTCAGATATTTGTCGAGTAGTCGTTCCCTTTGCATACATGGAAATAATCTTCTGATCAATATCGGAAATATCTTTCTGACGTTTTTTACAACCTGTGGCTCATAAGTTGATTTGCGATCCTATGGAACATCAATATCCATGCTTCCATAACTACTGTTGATTCGTTTGGATTTGTATCCATTGCGATAATCATCACTATCAGAATGCTCTGATTTTCCGTAACCAAGATGATCATCCAGTTCGGCCTCCATCATCTCTTTAATCGTTCCGCCAAGGAGATCCCTTAGTGCATCCTGGATATCTTCAGCAGTTTCAATGTCATACTTCTGAAGCAACTGTTGAATGATATTTCTTTTTCCAACGGTCATTTGTACTTTGTGTACTGGTTTCCTTTCTCTTGCCATAATAATAGGCCTCCTATGATTTT
>DVLR01000113.1 GCA_018715425.1 Candidatus Merdenecus merdavium | reverse complement strand
GGTTTAAGCTTAAATATTCAGGTTATTGGTTTTGATAGTTCTATTGAGCAAATTCAGATGCTAGAAGCTGGAGTTATTAATGGCTTGATTGTACAAAAGCCATTTGATATTGGATATTTAGGTATGAAAGCAGCAGTAGATCTAGCAAAGGGCGAAAAAACCCCCAAGGTGATAGCTTCAGAATATAAGTTAATTTTAAAAGATGAGATCTATACTCCTGAAAACCAAAAGTTACTCTTTCCATTCTAAGAGTAAATAGAAAAATTTCCTAAAAAACAGGATGGATTTAGCTTAAAAGTGAATTATGTCATATAAAAAGGTGAATATCTTAATATTTTAATAAGATATTCACCTTTTTTGATAATATATTCTATTCAGTTTCTAAGGCCTAAAATTTATAATAAGGATAGATAAAAGATACATGATATGTAAAGGGGAATGGAGGGCGAATCTGTGAAAGGTACTACAGGAGATGTTATCTTAACCATGAACGGGATAGATAAAGGGTTTGTAGGCGTTCAAGCATTAAAAGATGCCAGGTTGGAGCTAAAAAAAGGTGAGGTTCATGCCTTGATGGGCGAAAATGGAGCAGGAAAATCTACCCTTATGAAGATTCTAACAGGTATTTATAAAAAGGATAAGGGAAGTATCATCTACGAAGGCGAAGAAATTGAATTTAAGAACCCAAAGGAAGCCCAAGAGAAAGGAATCGTAATTGTACATCAAGAGCTTAATATGATGAATCATCTAAGTGTAGCTCAAAATATCTTTATTGGAAGAGAAAGCATGAACGGTAAATTTATCAATGATAAAACCATGGTAGAAGAATCGAAAAAGCTTTTTAAGTTATTAAACATAGATATTAATCCGCGGGAAACTATGGGACGTTTAACGGTAGGAAAGCAACAGATGTGTGAAATAGCAAAAGCGATTTCAACAGATGCTAAGGTGATTGTATTTGATGAACCTACAGCTGCATTAACAGAAACAGAAATTGATGAGTTATTTAAAATTATTGATCATCTTCGTAGTAAGAATATTGGAATTATTTATATCTCTCATCGTATGGACGAAATCAATCGAATCACTGACCGGGTTACTGTTATGAGAGATGGAGAATACGTAGGCACCGTTAATACCCTAGAGTCTACCAAAGACGATATTATCAATATGATGGTTGGTCGAGTGGTTTATGAAGATCCTAAGCAAAAGAGTAATGTACCAGATGATGCCGCAGTCGTATTAGAGGTTAAGAATCTTAAGGCAGGTAAGATGGTTAAGAATGTAAGCTTTACTCTGCGAAAGGGAGAAATACTTGGTTTTTCAGGACTTATGGGAGCTGGTAGAACAGAAACAGCTAGAGCTTTATTTGGAGCAGATAAAAAAGATAGTGGAGAAATTTATATTAATGGGCAGTTAGTAAATATAAAGACTCCTGCTGATGCAGTGCGAAATGGTATTGGTTATTTGTCAGAAGACAGAAAGCGCTACGGCGTGATTGTGGAAAAGACCGTAGCAGAAAATACCACCATGGCTTCCATGGAGGATTTCACAAATGGACTTTTTATTGATCGAAAGAAAGAGCAAAAAGTTGCTCAGGAATATGTAGATGCTTTAAAAACCAAGACGCCATCAGTAAACCAACAGGTAAGAAATTTATCTGGTGGTAATCAGCAAAAAGTAGTCATTGCAAAATGGTTGGCCAGAAATTGTGATATTTTAATTTTTGATGAACCTACAAGGGGGATTGATGTAGGGGCTAAAAGTGAAATATACACACTGATGAATGATCTTGTAAAGCAAGGGAAATCAATTATTATGATATCTTCTGAACTAACAGAAGTATTGCGTATGAGTGACCGCATCATCGTTATGTGTGAAGGTAAAAAAACTGGGGAGCTTTCTATCGAAGAGGCATCTCAAGAATCAATTATGAAAGCTGCTACAAATAGAGAATAGCAAAGGAGATTGGGCATGAACAAGATAAAATCAATAGGAACACAGAAGTTGGTGGCGGTACTTGCACTGATTCTGTTATATATTTTTTTCAGTATCTTTGGAGAAAACTTTCTTCAATATAGTACATTAATCAGTATCTTTGACTCTTCATACTATATTGGATTTATGGCGATCGGAGTTACCTTCGTTATTATTACGGGAGGTATGGACTTATCCATTGGTACGGTGTGTATTTGTTGTTCCCTCATTGGTGGAACGATTTATAAAGCAGGAGTGCCAATGGCTCTTGCATTAATCATTACATTAATCATTGGTACATTATTTGGTCTTGCCAATGGTTTGATGGTATCTATTATGGGTATTCCAGCATTTATTGCCTCTTTAGGTACCATGATGATCACAAGAGGTCTTGGTTCTATCGTAACAGGTACTGCAAGTGTAACATTCCCACAAGGAGGGGCAGCAGGATCATGGTTTCGTAATATTTTTAAGTTTAAAGCAGAGGGATTACCAGATGCAGGAGTTCCTACAGGTTTTATTCTATTAATTGTTCTTGCAGTTATTATGAGTATCCTATTGAATAAAACTCGTCCTGGTCGTTACATCTTAGCCCTTGGAAGTAATAAAGAGGCAGCTAGATTATCAGGAATCAATGTGGTTAAATGGGAAACTCTTGCATATATTCTTAGTGGTGGCTTTGCGGCCCTTGCTGGTATTTCATATGCGGCGGTATATTCAACTTTAATGCCAGGAACAGGAAATGGATTTGAACTTGATGCCATTGCAGGTGTTGTTATTGGGGGAACTTCTTTATCAGGTGGAAATGGTTCTATTTCAGGTACTTTAATCGGTGTATTTATTATGTCAGTCCTTAAAACAGGTTTACCTTTCGTTGGATTACAACCACATTATCAGCTATTTATTACAGGTTTTGTTCTTA
>DVLR01000010.1 GCA_018715425.1 Candidatus Merdenecus merdavium | reverse complement strand
GAATTAGATAGATTTGGAACAAACTCTTTAATTACAAGGATCAATAATGATGTGAATCAGATACAAATAGCAGTAGCAATGTTGATACGCTTAGTTGTCAGAGCACCTTTTTTAATTATTGGTGCAGCGATTATGGCCATGATGTTAGACTTTAAATTATCATTGATCTTTTTAGTTGTAGCACCACTTGTAGCATTGGTATTATATGTTGTTATGAATAGTTCCATTCCATTTTATAGAATTAGACAATCCAAGATTGATAAGGTTTCTTTGTTAACAAGAGAATCTTTAGAAGGTGCTAGGGTTGTTCGTGCTTTTTCCAAGGAAGAAAAAGAAGAATCTCGTTTTGAAGATGCCAATCAGGATGTCACCGATGTTGCTATTAGAGTAGGAAAGATATCCGCAGTTTTAAATCCTGCAACTTTTGCCATTTTAAATTTAGCCATTGTAGCCATTATATGGTTTGGTGGAAAAAGAGTAGATCTTGGTATTTTAACTCAAGGACAAATCATTGCTTTTACAAACTATATGACACAGATTTCACTGGCTTTAGTTGTAGTTGCCAATTTGGTCGTTATTTTTACGAAAGCCAGTGCATCAGCTGCGAGAATAAATGAAGTATTAGATACAGAACCTTCTATTGTTGGTGGAACTCTTACTACGGGAGGAGTAGAGGAAGATAAGGATGAACTTCCATTTATCTCCTTTAAGGATGTTGCATTATCTTATGGTCAAGATGATAAATATTCTTTAGAAGGTGTAACGATAGATATCTATAAAGGCGAAACCATTGGAATTATCGGTGGAACAGGTGCAGGAAAATCAACTTTTGTCAATCTGATACCTCGTTTTTACGATGTTTCAAAAGGTAGTATTACCATAGAAGGGAAAGAGGTTAAAGATTATCAGTTATCATCTTTAAGAAGTTTATTTGGTATCGTTCCTCAAAAAGCAGTTTTATTTTATGGAAGTATTTTAGAGAATATGCGCTGGGCTAAGGAAGATGCCTCCATCGAAGAAATAGAAAAAGCCATTGAGACGGCTCAAGCCAAGGAATTTGTCGAAAAACTTCCTAAAAAGTATGATTCCATGATTATGCAGGGTGGAAAAAATCTATCTGGTGGACAGAAACAAAGATTAACCATTGCTAGAGCTTTAGTTGGTAATCCCCCAATTTTAATCTTAGATGATAGTTCTAGTGCTCTTGACTATGCAACGGATGCGAACCTTAGAAATGCCATAAAATCTATGAGAGAAGATCTCACCGTTTTTATTGTTTCTCAAAGGGCAAATTCAATTAAGCATGCAGATAGAATTCTTGTCTTAGATGAAGGACAGGTGGTTGGAATCGGATCTCATAGTGAACTCTTTGAAACTTGTCAAGTATACCAAGAGATTTGTCTATCACAATTAGATGCCAAGGAGGTGAGTCTGTAATGGATAAAGAAATTTTAAAACGCTTAGTGTCCTTCGTTAAGCCATACAGGCTCTATCTATGTTTCAGTGCTATTAGTGCAACCGTAGGAGTAGGCCTATCTTTATTTACACCAATATTAGTTGGAAAAGCCATTGATTATATTATTGGTAAAGATCAAGTTTTATTTCAGAATATGATAAAAATATTAATAACCTTAATCATTGTTATTTTGATTAGTTCTTTATTTCAATGGATGATGACTTATTTTACCAATCGCATCACGTTTCTCACTGTAAAAGATCTAAGAAAGCTATCTTTTAGAAAGATTAATAAGGTACCTTTAAGTTATATTGATGGACATTCCCACGGTGATATTATGAGCCGAGTGGTCAACGATATCGATCAGATTTCCGATGGCTTGTTGCAAGGATTTGCACAGCTTTTTACTGGAGTGATTACCATTGTGGGAACCCTGGTTTTTATGTTGACGATTCATAAATGGATCACTTTCTTAGTTGTAGTTCTAACGCCCTTGTCCTTATTTGTAGCTTCTTTTATTGCTAGAAGTACCTTTCATAAATTCAAAGAGCAGGCATTAATTAGAGGAGAATTAGGTGGTTATATCGAAGAAATGATCGGAAATCAAAAGGTTGTAAAAGCTTTTCGATATGAAGATAGATCCATTGAAAATTTTAAGGAGATGAATAAAAGATTACAAGATGTTGGAGTTATGGCTCAATTTTATTCTTCTCTCACTAATCCTGCTACTCGATTTGTTAATGGGTTCGTATATGCCACTGTAGGAATTTTTGGAGCATTGGCAGCCATGAAAGGCCATTTAACCATAGGTCAGATTCTATCCTTTTTAACCTATGCCAATCAGTATACAAAACCATTTAATGAAATTTCTGGTGTTGTTACAGAATTACAGTCGGCTATGGCTTCGGCTAGAAGGGTATTTGAATTCATTGATGAACCAGAAGAATCCAGCGATGAGAATTTATTAGAAGATATTACTTGTACGGGAGAAGTGGAGATTAAAGATGTAAATTTTTCATACGATATGGGAAAACCACTGATTGAAGATCTTAATTTAAAAGTAGAGCCAGGACAAAGAATAGCTATTGTAGGACCTACAGGATGTGGTAAAACTACGATTATTAATTTATTGATGAGATTTTACGATGTAACTTCTGGAGATATAACCTTAAGTGGATATTCTATTAAAGACATGAAGAGAAAGACTCTTCGAAGTATGTACGGTATGGTCTTGCAAGAAACGTGGTTATTTCATGGTACCGTTTGGGAGAACATCGCTTACGGTAAAGAAGATGCTACTGAAGAAGAAATTGTGGAAGCTGCAAAAGCTGCCCATGCCCATAGTTTTATCAAACGATTACCAGAAGGTTATGATACGATTATTTTAGAAGATGGTGGGAATATTTCTCAAGGTCAAAAACAATTATTATGCATTGCTAGAATTATGCTATCAAAGCCTCCAATGTTAATTTTAGATGAAGCTACCAGTAATATTGATACAAGAACTGAGATCCGAATTCAAAAAGCCTTTGCACGTTTAATGGAGGGAAGAACTAGTTTTGTTGTGGCTCATAGACTATCAACCATAAAAGAATCAGATGTTATTCTTGTTATGGATCAAGGTCATATTATCGAAAAAGGAACTCATGATTCATTATTAGCATGTAATGGTTTTTATGCAAATTTATATAATAGTCAGTTTAAGACTCAGGAAATACCCTCAAATTAAGATGAAAAACAAGAATACTTGACTTATATTCTGAGAAGATAGAAAAGTGAACCTAATAAGTGATCTTTTACTTAAAAGGTTCATTTTTTTGATGATTTTTTCATAAATGAATAAAAAATTGCTGAATTTTCGTATTGGGCATATCAATTCTATAAAGAGTATGATATAATACCACTAATGGTTCACAGGATAAATCGTAAGAAATAGGATTTTAGATTTAGGGTGATTTCCATATAATCATTAAGAGTTATATAATTTTATTTAGATGACTACTGATGAATAAACTAAAAAACAGAGGTCGAATGTATGAATATAGGCTTAATTGCACACAATAGTAAAAAAACATTAATAGAAGATTTTTGTTTAGCATATAAAAGAATTTTTTCAAAACATGAATTATATGCTACAGGTATAACAGGTAGAAGAATTGAAGAAGTGACGAACCTAAAAGTACACAAATTTCTACCAGGAAGCATTGGTGGTGATAAACAGCTAACAGAAATGATTGAAAGAAATGATATGGATATGGTAATTTTCTTTTATAATCCATCTTTAGACAATCATGAAGAAACAGATATTTACACAATTTCTAAATATTGTGATATCTACAATGTACCACTTGCAACGAATATTGCTACTGCAGAATCTTTAGTCCTAGGTCTAGACCGTGGGGATTTAGATTGGCGTTTAAGTATGTAGAATGTCGAATAAGAACTATGTGTTATTGAACTTT
>DVLR01000112.1 GCA_018715425.1 Candidatus Merdenecus merdavium | reverse complement strand
TATCATCAATACTATCAATACTTGTATTTATATGGTAGTTGATAGTTTGCATTTGATTCAAGCACTTACCATAGTGTGGATCATAGGGGCAATTATAAAATTAATTTCTGGTTTAAATAATCATAATAAATTTATGAAGCTAATAGATAGGTGGAGTGAAGAGGTAAAGGACGAAAAAGTTCTAAGAAGCCTTAATCATGTACTAGAGGAATTTAATATTTCAAATAAAAAGATAAGGATCCTTCAAAATGGAATGATAACAAGTCCATGTGTCGTTGGTGTACACTCTCCTAAAATAATAATTCCGACATTTCCCAAAAACATGTCAGAGGATACCATAAGCCTTTTAATAAAACATGAAATAGTGCATTATAAAAGACATGATAACGCCATAAAAATAATGGTATTTATCTTAACGACCATTCTTTGGTTCTTTCCATACTTAAAAAATTTAAAAAAATCCCTATACTTATATTGCGAGATCTCCTGCGATGAAGAGACTCTGAATCATTCAGATAAGTCTAAGAAAAGGGAATATGGAAAAATTATTTTAGATATTGCTGTTCAGCAAAAAAAAGAAGAAAATCTTATGGCAAATAACTTTATAACTAAGACTAGTAATATTCACAAAAGGATTGAATTTATAGTAAGAGAAAAAAAGAAAGCAATGAACCCCATCATACAAGGAATGTACTCTATGATCATTGTGGTGTTATTATTGTTTTTCGTACAAATTTCTCAAGGCAATGAAGTACTAGCAGAAAGTTATGATAAACTAGAAAGAAAAAATATTTTAAACATATCTGAATCAAAAGAGTTTGATGAGTTATATGTAGTGAAAAGATATCATCAATATATCAACTTTGGATTACTATATAAAGAAGAGGAATCCAGGTTCTATTATGATAAGCAACTAGTTCGTCAATTTAATGATAAGGATCAAAAAATAGCATATTGGTGTGGAAATGGTAGTGTTGATGTCTGGGTAATCCGTGATAAGAAAGGAAATATTCAGTACATAGAGAGTGTAGATGCTGAAGAAGGGTAAAGGACTTCATAGTAAGTGCGTAGATTTTACTCTATACCTTTCAAATCATAAGCTGACTCAATAATAAGAGGCTTTATTACAATTTATTTGTGGTAAAGCCTCTTCCTTGATTACTTTTGGTGATCTTTTATCCAATGAAACCAGTATGAAAACTCACTTGCTAAATGCATTTGATGGGCTTTGACAATAAAAGTAGGACACAGAGACGGAAATTCTACTACTAATTTTGCCTCAAAACCATTTTCTGTATCTTTAAATTTGTGTCTTACTCCACCCATTAAAGTGCCATCTTTCAGACGTGCGATTCCAGCAGATTGATAGGCATAAGATACATCTCTTTTCGTTTGTACTCCAGTTTCATCTCCATATACAATAAAGAATTGAAAAGGAAGGGGGGCATTTCCGCATGTTTCTATCACTTCCAATTCGTTTTTACTAGTGGGACGTAAAACATAATGGTCTGGGCAAGCAGCAAGATTCACTCTGTCATTTTCTAATGATTTTTCAAGCATTAACGAATCAATTCCTTGAGAAATCTGAGATGCCGATGTCCCATCAATACTAATTTCTGTAATAGCAAACTTTCGCTTTGTTGATAAGGTCGCTGCTACTTTCATTGCAAAAGTAGATAGTTTTAGTTTTGTCTTTAATAATTTATACATACTTTCATATGAATATTGAAGTTTTACTTCTGTCAATTCTTTAGTCATTTCATCAATATTCATTTGATGATCTGGCTTTGTCTTGAACACTTTAAATACTTTCTTAGTTCGCTGCAAGCGCCAATCATCTAATTGTTGTTTTGAAATTTCTTTATCATTCATTTTTATTTTCATATTGGTTCGTTCCTTTCTGCTTTCTTTATTGGGTCAGAAATTTAATAAGAAATGTATGAGGCAATACTTTAGCCAATACCCTATAGGACTTATAAAACATCGTTGGTGTATAAAATGATTTCCCTTTGCTGCTTGCATTTAATCCTCCACGAGCAACTTTTCCAGTATCACAGTATGGTAATGAGTTAAATGACTTTGATTCACCTTTAATATTTTTTTTATCTAAAAATTTTGTTTTCATCAATCCAGGGCAAATTACAGTGGCAACGATTCCCTTGCTTTTTAGTTCCTCATTAATTCCTTGAGTGAAAGCTATAATATATTGTTTGCTTGCACTGTATACTGTCATTCGAGGTGTAGTACAAAATGCTGTGCTAGAAGAAATGTTAATGATTCTTCCACCTTGATGAATATATGGGATGCACATATGTGTTAGTGCTGTAGAAAAATATATATTGATATCAAGCATGCTCAATTGATTATCTAGCTTTCCCTCTCCTACATTACATAAAATTCCACTTCCTGCATTATTAATAAGCATGGATATATTTGGTTTTTCATCTTCCAGCTTTTGTTGCAAAATTTCAATACTGTTCCTATCCATTAAATCCAAAGGAATTATTTGGCAACTCTTATTAGAGACTTTACGTGCCAATGATTCCATGGCATCCATATTACGAGCGATGAGCCAATATTCATCTATTTGAGGAAAAAAATCATTTAATGATAATACTAGTTCTTCTCCCAATCCACTTGAAGCACCAGTTATTATAGCAATTTTTTTTGAATTACTCATAGCTTACCTCCTCGATACTAATTCCTAAATTGTTAAAAACCATTTCCTCTATATTCTTTCTAGTCATTGAAGTTACCTCAACATCAGAATTAAGAATACTAGAAAGACCATATAAAACAAATCCAGCTACTAAAGAGGGATTACTCACATGAAAAAGATTTTCTGCAACGCCTTCTTTGATTGTATTTAAAACAAATGGATACATTTGCTCCAATAACTTATTAGTTAAAGCATAATGTTGCTCTGTATAAAAAATGCTATTTTCCTTGTAAGGAAGCATGATTTCGCTATACTCCCAAAATTCATTTAAAGCAACTTTTACTTTTTTAATTGGTGTCAATTCTGATGAATTTAAAGTTTCCTTTATCACTTCCATTCTTTTGATTATAAAATTATTACTAGCTTCCTCAACAAATTCTTCTTTTGATTTGAAGTAGTAGTAAAACAAACCAGTTGCCACATTGGCTTTAGATACAATATCTTTTATATTTAAGCCAGACATACCGTTTTTCATATATAGCTCAAATCCAATATCAATCAATTCTTGACGCCTTACATCTGCTTCTTTGGTTATTCTTACCATCTTCTCACCTCCACTGAATATGATTCAATTATACACACTGAACTATATTCAGTCAAGCATAAATGTTTCTAAAAACTATTCATTGATTAATTGCATCTTCACTTTCGGAGATTGCTTAGCAACATTAGAATGAACACATTGCCTTTTATCATAATCTACACACGAAAATCCCAAACTTTCTTATATCTAAAAAAGTTTGGGATTTTTAAGTTGTTTTAAGTCTAAATTTGGTTACTCAATTTCTAAAATAGACCTTCCAATATCTGTACGGTTGTATTTACCTTTAAAATCTACTTGTTGAATGGCTTCATAGGCCTTTTGGCGAGCCTTTGGGAGTGTATCTGCTTTCGCCGTAACACCTAGGACACGCCCGCCATTTGTTACGATTTCTCCGCCTTCTGATACCGTGGTTCCAGCATGGAAGATATAGGTATCCTCACTATGATCGAAAGCCTTTAAGCCCTTAATTGGGTATCCTTTTTGGTAGGATACTGGATAGCCTTCTGAGGCTAGAACAACACAGACTGCTGCATTATCTTCAAATTCTAGATCTATTTGGGATAGACGGCCATCGATACAAGCTTCTACTACTTCTATTAAGTCATTTTTCATTCTCGGTAAAACCACTTGAGCCTCTGGATCCCCAAATCTTGCGTTATACTCTAGAACTTTGATTCCATCTTTGGTTAACATAAGGCCAAAGAAGATGATTCCTATAAATGGTCTTCCTTCTTTTGCTAATGCATCTACGGTTGCTTGATAAACATATTTATGACAGAATTCATCTACTTCTTTTGTATAAAATGGACTTGGAGAAAATGTTCCCATTCCGCCAGTATTGAGACCTTGGTCGTTATCTAGAGCCCGTTTATGATCTTGAGCTGAACTCATGATTTTAATGGTTTTTCCATCTACGAAGGATAAGACGGATACTTCTCTTCCAACCATAAACTCTTCTATTACAATTTGATTTCCTGCATCTCCAAATTGTTTATCCATCATCAGGGATTTTACACCTTTTTGAGCTTCTTCTTTCGTATTGCAGATCAAAACCCCTTTTCCAAGAGCCAGACCATCTGCTTTTAATACTATTGGATATTGAGATGTTTCTAAATATTCCATGGCTTGATGTGGATCATGAAAGACTTCGTAAGCAGCCGTTGGAATCTTGTATTTTTTCATAAGATCTTTGGAAAAAGCTTTGGAACCTTCTAGTATGGCTGCATTTTTTCGTGGTCCAAAGATTCGCAGGTTTCTTTTTTCAAAGACATCAACAATTCCTCCTACTAGGGGATCGTCCATTCCTACAATCGTTAAGTCTATGCTCTCCTTTTGGGCAAAATCGGCTAATTTATCAAACTCCATAGCTGATATATCCACGCATGTGGCAATCTGTCCAATTCCAGCATTACCAGGGGCGCAGTAGATCTTACTTACTTTTTTACTCTGTGCTGTTTTCCAAGCAATCACGTGTTCTCTACCACCACTACCAACAATTAAAACTTTCATAGTTTGGATTTCCTTTCTGTATAAAGGTTTCGTTATTTTTTTATTCTTACGTGTTGATCCACAACTTCTATTTGACCCCTAGCGATTAAACGAATGGCCTCTGGCAATAGGATCCACTCCGCCTCTTCCATAACACGTTTTTGTAGAGTCAGGCTCGTATCATCTTCTAAAACATCCACTGCCTTTTGCAAAATAATAGGCCCTGTATCCGTCCCTTCGTCCACAAAATGAACGGTAGCACCCGTTACCTTTACTCCTCGTTTTAGAACTCCTTCATGAACAGCTAAGCCATAATATCCAGTTCCACAAAAAGAAGGGATGAGTGATGGATGAACGTTTATGATCTTATTTCTGTAAGCCCTGATTAATTCTTCTGGTATCACGACTAGATATCCCGCCAATACAATAAGATCTACTCCATAGGATTCAATGGTAGATATAAGTTCTTGGTGGAACTCTTCTCTAGTTGGATAATCCTTGGGTGAAATACATAAATGTTCTATTCCGTGGTTTGCTGCTCGCTGCAAGGCATAAGCATTGGGATTATTACTAATGACAACATCAATGGATGCATCCGTTATCTTTCCCTGCTGGATCTCATCTATAATCGCCTGGAGATTGGTTCCTCCTCCAGACACTAATACAGCGATTTTTAGCATAGGGTTACTCCCTTTTCACCTGTTGTTATATTTCCCAGTAGGAAGGCTTGCTCCCCTGCTGATTCTATCGCTTCTATGGTCTTGTCCACACTGTCATTTTCCACAACCAACATCATTCCAATCCCCATATTAAAGGTATTGTACATGGTTTCATCTGAAATATTTCCTTGTTTTTTTATAAGGGTGAAGATCCCAGGGACTTCATAAGATGAAGTATTGATCTTAGCATGTACCCCCTCTGGAAGCATTCTTGGAATATTTTCGTAAAAACCACCACCCGTAATGTGGCTACAGCCTTTTATCGTAACTCCAGCTTCTTTTACACTTTTTAAAGCTTTTACGTAGATCTTGGTTGGTTCAATCAATGTTTCTCCTAAGGTTTTTCCTAGTTCATCATAGTAAGTATCCAAAGATTCCTTTGTCATATCAAAGACTTTTCTCACGAGAGAAAAACCATTGCTGTGTACGCCTGAAGATGCGATTCCAATGATCCTATCTCCTTCTTCTATCTTTAACCCTGTAATCAAGTCTTTTTCATCTACGACTCCAACAGCAAATCCTGCCATATCGTATTCATCTTCTGGATAGAATCCTGGCATTTCTGCGGTTTCTCCTCCAATAAGTGCTGAATCAGATTGCATGCAACCATGGGTAACACCTTTTACAATGGATGCAATCTTTTCTGGTACATTTTTACCACATGCAATATAATCTAAGAAGAATAAAGGCTCTGCACCTGCACAAGCAATATCGTTGACACACATGGCAACACAGTCAATGCCAACAGTATCATGCTGATCCATAAGAAATGCTAATTTTAATTTTGTTCCAACTCCATCCGTTCCAGAAACAAGAGTTGGCTTTTCCATGTCTTTGAAAGCACTCATGGAAAAAGCTCCTGAAAACCCTCCGATACCTGTTAATACTTCAGGTCTCATGGTCTTTTTAATATGTTCTTTCATTAATTCTACAGATTTATATCCAGCCTCAATATCAACACCCGATTGTTTATAATCCATCTTATCCTCCATTTTATCCACCTATGATCCACCAAGTATCACCCGTATTTATTTCTTTTGATTTAAATATTCTTGGTATCCAAGCTGATCTAATTTTTCACCTTTTGCAAGAACTTCCTCTTTTAACTCTTCTGAGTACTCTTTTAATCTTTGCAATAACTCATCATCTGATGTGGCAAGAATCTTTGCTGCTAGAATTCCTGCATTAGCTCCACCATTAATAGCAACTGTTGCTACTGGGATTCCAGAAGGCATCTGTACAATAGAGTATAAGGAATCTCTTCCACCTAATGAAGTTGTATGCATAGGAACTCCGATCACTGGCATTGGGAAGATGGCTGCGCACATCCCTGGTAAGTGCGCTGCCATACCAGCACCTGCGATGATAACTTTAAAGCCTTTTTCTTCTGCTTTCTTAGCGTAGTCAAAAAATACATCTGGAGCTCTATGTGCTGATATGATGGTTATTTCATATTCCACACCTAATTTTTCTAAAACATCTGCTGCCTTGCTCATAACTGCTAAATCTGAATCACTACCCATTACTATTCCTATTTTCGCCATACTGTCTCCTTTACTCATTTATTAATTTAAATTTTCTTATTTATTAGTTTCACTTATAAGTTTTTCGTATAAACAAAAGTCTACTTATTAGTTATAATACTAAGTAAAAAGGAACTTGTCAATATGATATCCTATTGGTCTATAAATAAATTTCGTCTAGCTCTTCTAAAGGTTTATTCAGCTCCTCTGTTCCAGGCAAAACAAATCTTCCATTTTCTATAATCGTTACTTTACTTCCATCTCCTTTAACGGCTTTTATACTGCCCAATTCTCCATATGGGATCGTGATGTCAGTATGGCACTGAAAATAAGCTTTACTTGGATCTTCCAATCGAAGTTTCGATATTTCATTATCCTTTGCCACGATCTCCTTACCATCTGGGTTATAAACAACCACATCTTCGCTCCATTTATAACAGGTATCTCCAACTGCGAAATGTGGACCCATTTTTTCTGTAATTAAAATCGGCAACACAGAGCCTAAACCAAATTTTTGTGAAACCATATAAGCTGTCGTGTTGGTTCCTATGGCAAATTCTCCAAGTGGTAGTGTATCTCGATGAAATAATAAATTTTCCTTCACGTATTTTTGGTTTTCTTCTTCCGATTCAAAGTTTTTACACGTATACTCTTTGATCATACCCTGTTCAAAGGTGATGGTTAAATCTTTGTAATCCAGCTCATTTAAAAACACTTGTTTGACATGAAGGGTTCCATTTGTTCCTTTAAGGACAGGAGATGTAAACACTTCTCCTACTGGAATATTAACATCTGCCGTACAGTTTTCAAACTTTGTCTGTTTCTTTGGATCTGTTAATTTCATGAAAGATACCACCATATTCGTTTGGTTTCCATTGCTTCCTAGTACTTCCACAGATTCACTTTCATCCAAAACGTCAATTATTTTTTGTTGAATACGTGTATAGATCTTATGATCAAGAGTATTTAAACCAATGACCTCATGAAATATTTCCTTAAAATTCTCTCCAATCTCTGGCGTTGGAAAGGCGATGATGGTAAAACTTAATTCTTCTCCTGGCAAGTATTCATTGATGATTTCAGATTGTGCAGCTCCATATTCCACAGATAACTTCTGCTGTTTTTCTGAAAGAGAGAATACTTCTTCTTTCACCTTTGGAATAAAGGGATGACCACCAAAAGTTTCTACTACGGCTGGGCCTGCAAATACTTTTGCCTCTTCTTTGTATGTTTCCAAACCTGCTTTTAAAACTTCTAATCTTCGATTGTTTAAAAATCCATCTAACACATATGCCAAGTCATCCTTGTGATCATAATCAAACTGTTTGTTTGGGATACCACCATAATATCCTATCCGAATGGCTCTTCTGCTCAATAATTGCACAGAGCTTCTTGTTAGAATAGGTTTTAACCCTGCTTGTTCAAAGTTTATTATGGCTTTTTTTATCATTTTCTCAAAGCCCAATACGTAGCGAATGTTAACGGTTTCTTTCTTACTTAAATCTCTTCCAGTTAATGCAAAACCTCTAATATATCCATCGGTAAAGGTATCTGCCATTTGATCGATGGTTGTTTGTGGTAACGTGTTCAAATACTCTGCCATATCCAATTGATCTTGGGATACGTATTCGCCGTAGCGATAAAGATAGCGAAGATCTTTTAAATCGGATTCCATAATAATATCTTTTGCAAACGTCATTTGAGGATCGTATTGTTCTTTGATTCTATTTTCTCCTATGACATCACAGTAATCACTTAAAAATAAATAGATGATTTCTTTTATCTCTTTTTCTTTCGGCTCTTGCTGATCCTCAAATAAGTTATAAAGCTGGATAAATAACTCTTGATGAATGGTCATAAAGTATAAGCGATACTCATATGCGTAAGCAATCATACCTCTTATCTCTGAATAGACAAGACTTAATGGTTTTCCATAACCCTCGCCTAACATCTTCACCGCATATGCTGGATTAGCATAACTATGTTCATAATTTTCCTCGATGATATCTTCATATAACTGTTGGTTTATCTTCTGTAATTCATCCATACTTACATCCATCAGTTCCTCTTTTATCAGTCTCTTATAGATATCTGAAATAAGAACCATAAAGGAAGCTGTTTTTCTAAAAAACTCTCTATATTTTACATTTACCGTTTCTTCTTTTAACATTTCTTCTATCCTGTGAATCGATAAATCGTAACGTTCCTGGACCTTCTCATTCTCATCCTTAAATAATGCTCTATAATCCAATTTCTTCACCTCTCACCCTAATATGTGTTATCTAGATGTTAACCCTTGATCAGATTCCCTTTCATTACATTGGAATCAATGATCTCTTTTGCATATTCCCATAATTTCTCCGATCCATCCTTGGTCTTTTTATTTCTATTTAGCACTTGCTCTACATAAACTTGATGTTCTCTCCATGACCTTCCATCCGAGGCATCATTTAAAAGAATGGGCTGAATCTTATCTAAGGTATTTGCAAATTTAGATTCCATAGTAATACCTTCCTCAAATTCGTCAAACAAGTCCTTCATCCATCTTCCTTGATCCTCTGGCAGCATACCGAATATTTTTTTGGCAGCTTCCGCTTCTCTTTCCTCTTTCCCTTTGTTTCCCTCTTCGTCATATGCATAAGTATCACCTGCATAAATCTCAACTAAGTCATGAACCAATACCAGTTCCATGGCTTTACAAGGATCCATCTTCTCATTTGCATATTCACTAAGAATTAAGCACATCATAGCTAAGTGCCATGTGTGCTCTGCATCATTTTCTTTCCTGCTGCCATCAGCAAGATAAGTCTGTCGTATCACTTTTTTCATTTTATCTAACTCTAAAATAAAATCGATCTGTTTCCTTAATCGTTCCATTTGAGCTCCTCCACTATAGTCCTATTAAGATCAAAGATAGCCATCCTACTGCAATCAATCCATTTAGGATAGACCCTATCTTAGAAAATAAATATAACTTTCCTGGTTCCTGAAAGCTTTGAAACCCTAATACTAACCCATAGATGGATATGATCATAGCTGTAAGCCCTATAGATCCTGCATATAAGCCTGCATTCCCTTTTAAATAATAGGATACAAAAGTAAGTACGAGGAACACAAGGAAGGATACTCCAGATAATATAGTAGATATAATTCCCTTTTTCGTATGTTTCTTTTCGTAAAAAGAATACATGGTTCTCTTAGCCATATAACTTTCTCCTTAGTTTGTTACAAAAATAGAATATTAGATACCCAATGGTTCCTCCTAGGGTATTTAATATCAAGTCATCCACATCAAAAGAACCAACCTTTGATATTAGCTGAATTGTTTCCACAATAAAACTAAATTCAAAGCTTAATAAAATGATAATATACCATCGTCTCATCCCTTTTTTAATCACTGGAAGAATGGCACCAAAAGGTATAAAGGCTACTACGTTACCTACAAGATTGGTCAGTACGCTAAGTAACCCTAATTCTTCCCGATATATCCAAAAACGTTTGATCTCTTTTAATGGTTCTAGATTGTACCGATACACTCTTCCTCCAAGGGTTCTCCCATACGCCTCGGCAAAGAAGAGAAAATATACCAGTACAACTAAATAGAGAATGAATAAAAACATTCCTGTAAATCGGATCTTGTCCGCTGATTTTTTTCTCACTATAATCCCCTATTCCATATTGAACTCCATAAGAGATACGCCAAAAGCGCCTTTCTTACGTAAGAACACAATGTACGGCTATATGGTAATATCTGATTTTCTCTTTAATAGGCGGCCGCCACTGACTATCGATATGACACCTAACGTGATACCAGATACTATGGCTAAAATTCCTACTACGATACAACCAGCTCCAACACTTTCCATTGTTTTATATACTCTTTCATTCATAATAACATCTCCTATCCAAGAATCTCTTGTAATACTTTATGGTTATTCTGCTCCATACTGTTTATAATATGCTTCGATAGCTGTTTTTAATGAATCATCAATGATCACTTTTCCTTTATAAGGTCTATGATATAAATGTTCTACTACTTCTTCCATGGTTACAATAGCTGTCGTTTTTAATCCATATTTTTCTTCTATTTCTTTTAATGCACTCTTTGTTCCTTGTCCTCTTTCCATGCGGTCTACAGAAACAACGAGTCCAATTGGATGTACATCTCCTTGAGCCTTGATAATTGGTAACGTTTCTTCTATAGAGGTTCCAGCCGTTGTCACATCTTCTATAATGACGATTCTATCTTGATCTTCAATAGGACTTCCTAATAAAATCCCTGTATCACCATGGTCTTTTACTTCTTTACGATTAGAACAGTAACGAATCTCTTTACCATAGTATTCACTAATAGCCATAGATGTTGCAACGGTTAATGGAATCCCCTTGTAAGCTGGTCCAAATAAAACATCAAAATCGAATCCAAAAGCATTCTGGATCCCTTTAGCATAGTACTCACCCAGTTTTCTTAATTGTGCTCCCGTTCTATAAAAACCTGTATTAACAAAAAAAGGAGTCTTTCTTCCGCTTTTTGTTACGAAATCACCAAACTTTAATACATTACAGTCTACCATAAATTCTATAAATTCCTGTTTATATTGTTCCATTATATTCCTCCTGGAAATGATTATTTCACACAGCCAATAAGGTCTGTGATATCGTCTATCTTATATTTCTTTAGGTACGATTCTATTCCTGTTATTACATCTAAAGTTGCTGTAGGATGATAGAAATTAGCAGTACCAACACTAACGGCTGTAGCCCCTGCCATCATAAATTCTAGAGCATCTGATGCTGTCTCGATTCCACCCATTCCAATAATAGGTACAGAAACTGCCTGAGCTACCTGATATACCATTCGAACAGCAATTGGTTTAACAGCTGGACCTGACAGTCCTCCTGTTTTATTAGCTAAAGCAAAGGTTTGTTTCTGAATATCAATCTTCATCCCTGTTAACGTATTGATCAAGGATAGAGCATCGGCACCTCCTGCAACTGCTGCTTTTGCCATTTCGGCAATATCTGTCACATTTGGACTCAATTTCATAATGACAGGTTGCTTTGCTACTCTTTTAACTTCTTTCGTAATTTCTAATACTGCTTTCGGATCTACTCCAAAAGCAATACCTCCTTCTTTTACATTAGGACAAGAAATATTGATCTCCAGTAAATCAACCTTTTCATCGGATAAGCGTTCTACTACCTCACAATAGTCTTTCGTTGTTCTACCGCATACATTTACAATGACTTTCGTATCATATGCTTCTAAAAACGGAAGATCTCTGTTACAAAAAACCTCCATTCCAGGATTTTGTAATCCAATTGCATTTAACATACCACTGGCCGTTTCTGCAATTCTAGGAGTTTCATTTCCCTCCCAAGGTACATTGGCTACCCCCTTGGTTACGACTCCACCAAGTTTACTTAAGTCTACAAATTCACTATATTCTTCTCCAGATCCAAAGGTTCCAGAAGCTGTTACAACAGGGTTCTTTAATTCTACACCTGCAATGTTTACTTTTGTATTGATCATAATTCCACCTCCGTACTTAAGAAAACTGGACCATCTTTGCAGATTCTCTTATTGTGTACATGAGTATGGTGATCCACTTCTTTAGACTTACAAACACAGGCAAGACAAGCACCTACACCACAAGCCATACGCTCCTCTAAAGACAGGTAACATTCTATTTGATGTTCCTCAGCATAGGCTTTGATGGCTCTAAGCATTGGTGTTGGTCCACAAGCATAAATAAGATCAGCTGTCACTCCTTGTTCCTCTATGGCATCGATCACATTTCCCTTGGTACCTTTGCTTCCATCTTCTGTTGCAATGATTACTTTCCCATATTGACTAAGATCATCTTCTAAAAAGGTTTCATCCCGGTAACCTAAAATAATATCCTTCTCACCTGTTAAGTTCTTGGCAAGCTCTAACATGGGCGGAATACCGATCCCTCCACCAATTAAGAATGCTTTTTTTTCTTTTAATGGAAATCCATTCCCAAGTGGCCCCATAATAGACAAGGTTTCCCCTGCTTTCAGATGAGAAAACTCTTCCGTTCCAGTTCCAAGCACTCGATACACAAGACGCAGCAACCCATTTTCTTTATCTGTTTCACAAATACTAATAGGCCTTGGCATTAATCTACTGTGATCATTACTGTACAAAGAAAGAAACTGCCCTGGCTTTGCCCTTTCTGCCATGGATGAGCTTTTGATCCACATACTATAAACATCACTAGACAAAGCTTCTTGCCTATCGATTGTACATACCTCTATTCCTTTATCTGCCATAGTGTTTTTACTCTCCTTACTTTCCTGCCTCTAGTGCTCCGTCTATATCTTTTATCATATCAATAACAGCTTGCCTTGATGCATCTGCAAAGTTTTCTGCTGTAAAGTGTTCATATTCTTTCTGCTTATAAGCTGCAATAATCCCTCGAGAGGAATTTATAATTGCTCCCAAACCATCTTCATTAAAGAAGTGTACTAAATCCTTACCTTTTCCACCTTGTGCGCCGTATCCTGGCACCAAAATATACGTTTTTGGCATAATCTTACGCAGTGCTTTACCCATTTCAGGATAAGTAGCACCCACAACTGCTCCAATGTAGCTATAATCATGGCCCATATGAGATTCTCCCCACTGAGCCACCTTCTCTCCAACTAATTCATAAAGTGGTCTACCATCTATCAGCTGATCTTGAAACTCTCCACTAGATGGATTAGAAGTTTTAACTAGAATAAAAAGACCCTTATTCTCTTCTTTACATACATCAATAAATGGATTTACACCATCAGACCCTAAGTAGGGATTTACAGTGGCAAAATCTTCATCAAATCCACGATAACTTTTATCTCCAACTTGTACTTTGCCTAAATGCCCCACTGCGTAAGCTGCAGAAGTAGAACCAATATCACCTCGTTTAATATCACCTATGATCACAAGGTCTTTGCTCTTACAGTAGTCAATGGTCTTTTTATATGCTATCAAACCTTCAACACCAAATTGCTCGTACATGGCAATTTGAGGTTTTACCGCTGGAATCAAATCATGGGTCCCATCGATAATTGCCTTATTAAACTGCCAGATAGCTTCTCCAGCTCCTTCTAGTGTTTCTCCAAATTCATGGAAAGCTTTCTTTTTCACATGATCTGGAATATAGTCTAACATTGGATCTAATCCTACTACGATTGGAGCCTTTGTCTTTTTAATTTTATCTATAAGTTTATGAATCATTCTTTATGTTCTCCTTTGCTTATGCCTGATATACTACTTTTCCTTCTACAATAGTGGTCATAACTTGACCAAAGACTTTGTAACCTTCAAAAGGACTATTTTTCCCTTTGGAAACGAAATCTTTCGTATGGATGGTATATTCTTTTTCTGGATCGAAGATAACAATATCTGCAGTTTTTCCTTCTCTTAAACTACCTTTATCTAATCCAATAATATTGGAAGGATGATAGCTCATTTTAGCTGCCATTTGCATCGGCGTTAAATACCCTTCTTTCACAAGATAAGTATAGGTCAGGGATGCGCAGGTTTCTAAACCAACGATTCCAAATGGTGCATCTTTAATGGATTTTTCTTTCTCTTCTTTTGAATGTGGAGCGTGATCCGTGGCGATAACGTCCATAATATCATTCTTTAATCCTTCCTTTAGGGCTTTTACATCTTCTTTTGTCCTAATAGGAGGATTCATTTTATAATTTGCATCGTCTTCCTTAATATCATCTGTGGTTAAGATAAAGTGATGAGGGCATACTTCTGCTGTTACAGAAAGACCTTCTTCTTTTGCCTTTTCTACCATTTTTACACTATCTGCAGTAGAACAGTGGCATAAGTGGAGTTTCGCTCCTGTTTCTTTTGCCAAAGCAATATCTCTTGCCACAATAACATCTTCTACAGCGTTGCTAATTCCTGGCATACCAAGCTCTTTTGCTTTATCATCATCATTCATTACTCCACCCTTTACAAGGGTAATATCCTCACAGTGAGCCATGACTGGTACTCCTCGTCTAGCCGCAATACTCATTGCTTCTTTATAAAGAGCTGAATCCATAACAGACTTTCCATCTTCACTGATACCAGGAGCTCCTGCATCTATCATTCCATCAATATCTGCAAGTTCTTCTCCCATCTGTCCTTTAGTAATAGCAGCTATTTGCAAAACATGGATCAATGCATCCTGCTCTGCTTTTTTATGAACCAACTCCACCATTTCTTTACGATCAATCACTGGCTTTGTATTTGGCATAGCAAGAATCGTTGTAAATCCTCCTCTTGCTCCTGCATTTGCTCCAGACTCAATAGTTTCTTTATACTCAAATCCTGGTTCACGTAAATGTACGTGAAGATCTATAAATCCAGGCATAACAAAGCATCCTTTGGCATCTATTACCGTTGTTTCTTCTCCACTTGTTTCTAAGGTCTTGCCTACCTTCGTAATAACGCCACTTCTCATGTAAATATCATATACTCCTTCTAAATTACAAGAAGGATCAATTAAGGTACCATTCTTAATTAAAATATCCATCTCTTTATCCTTTCATCTGCTGATTTTTACAAGTAACCATTTCCATTATTTGTTTTTCCATCCTCTTTACACCTCATCGGTAGAGGAATTTCTTTTACAACCATAGAATTCTATTCTAGAAGATCCCTGCATGATTTGCCTTTAAATCACCTTTCATCTGGTGCCCTAAAGGAAACCATAACACGGATATCTCTGATTTTAAGTATTCATTTTATTCTATCACACTACCTAGTCCCTTTCAACTATGTATCCCTCAAATTTCTGCTGTCCCAACTATATGTAACCTTTGTATAGCAATACAATCACAGAACTTTTTTTATGTATTTTTTCGTCATTTAATTAACGAAAACTCCTTGACTTTTTGTTTAGTTTGATTTATAATTAAAACAGTTTCAAGTTATATTTAGATGTAAAAAATATTATGTAATTTATTGTTCCATTCACTGGTTATTAGAGATTATATATTTACATTGAAATATATAATCTCTAATAACTTGTGAATTTTTTTCAAAGTTAATAATATTATTTATGGAGGTTCCAAAGATGAACAACGGTACAGTAAAATGGTTTAACGCAGAAAAAGGTTATGGTTTTATTACAGGAGAAGACGGATCAGATGTATTCGTACATTTCTCAGCTATTAATGGAGACGGATTCAAATCTCTTGAAGAAGGCCAAGCAGTATCTTATGATTTAACTGAAGGTGCTCGTGGAATGCAAGCAGCTAACGTTAACAAAATCTGATAAACCCTAGCGAAATCATCTTCCCCCTCTTACGTTTGCACATAAGAGGGGAATTTTTTTTATAAAAAAATACTTTCAGTATAAATTTTCTCTTACACTGAAAGTATTTTTCTTAATTTAATTTAATATCTATATAATCACGAATGGCTTTCACGCATTTTTCAAATCCTAATTTCCCACTATTCAAACATAAATCATAATTTCTAGCATCATCCCACTTACGTCCTGTATAGTACTCATAATAATTAGCTCTATACCTATCTGTCTTAGCAATATACTTGATCATCTCTTTTTCTGACATGGTATAGCGCTCCATGGCACTCTTTAAGCAAAAGTCTGAAGATGCATGTACGAATACGCTGATCACATCGGAATTATCTTTTAATACAAAATCTGCTGCTCTACCTATGATCACACAAGATTCTTTCTGGGCTAATTCCTTAATCACCTTAGCCTGATAGTTGAACAAGTTTTTATCAGAGACAAAATCACTGCTTTCTGGTGGTATTAACTCTCCACTATAGACACTTGGAGATTTTAAGAAAATATTTTTTCTCAACTTTTCATCGGCTTTTGCAAATAACTGTTCGTTGATACCGCTCTTTTCTGAGGCTAAACTTAAAATCTCTTTTCCATAACAAGGGATTTTAAGCTCTTCTGCCAACATATATCCTATGGTTCTACCACCACTACCAAACTGCCTGGCTATGGTAACTATAAACTTATCCATGTTAATCCCTCCTACTCACCTAGGTATGCCTTCTTTACAGAATCGTCATTGATTAAAACTTCTGCTTTACCGTCTAAGACAATCTTACCTGTTTCTAATACATATGCCCTATCTGCAATGGATAATGCCTTCTTGGCATTTTGCTCTACTAACAGAACTGTAGTTCCACTGGCACTGATATCCTGAATAATATTAAAGATTTCATTTACATAGATTGGAGATAATCCCATGGACGGCTCATCCATAACAATGATCTTTGGTTGGGACATGAGAGCCCTCCCCATGGCTAACATCTGTTGTTCTCCGCCACTTAGAGTTCCTGCAAGCTGATTCTTTCTTTCTTCTAGTCTAGGAAACCTCTTATAGATAGATGCAATGGTATCTGCAATTTCAGTTCTGTCACTTCTAGTATAAGCTCCCAGCTTTAAATTATCAAGTACGGTAAGATCAGCAAAAACTCTACGCCCTTCTGGAACATGAGCCATTCCCATTTTGACAATTTTATGTCCTGGAGTTTTCGTAATATTGGAATCTAAAAACTCTATGGTACCAGCCTTTGATGGCAACAGCCCTGTAATGGTGTGAAGAATGGTTGTTTTTCCTGCGCCATTGGCACCGATCAAAGCCACAACCTCTCCTTCCTTTACTTCAAAGGATATTCCTTTTAGGGCCTGAATGACTCCGTAATAAACTTCTAAATTTGTTACTTTTAACATTGACATTCCTATTCCCCCTATTCTCCTAAGTATGCTGTTATCACTTTTGGATCATTTAACACATCTGTGACAGATCCACTAATCAGCTCTGTTCCAAAATTTAATACCGTTAATTTTTCACAAATACCGGCAACAAGCTTCATATCATGTTCTATTAATAGAATAGTTACGTCAAATTGATCTCTAATTAATTTAATGGTACTCATTAATTCCGCTGTCTCATTTGGATTCATTCCCGCCGCTGGTTCATCTAATAAAAGAAGTTTTGGATTTGTAGCAAGAGCCCTTGCGATTTCTAATTTTCTTTGTTTACCATATGGAAGATTGGATGCAAGAGTATAAGCTTCTTGATCTAAATCGAATACTTTCAAGATCTCTATGGCTTTTTCGTCCATGGCCTTTTCTCCCTTAGCAAATCCAGGAAGACGTAAAAAGGAAGATACTAAGCCATATTTAATCTCATGATGCAATGCTGTTTTCACATTATCTAATACACTCATCTTATCAAATAGGCGAATGTTTTGAAAGGTCCTGGCAATTCCACTTTGACTAATTTGAGCTGGTGTTTTTCCAACCATATTCACTCCATCTAATTTAATGCTGCCATTGGTTGGCTGATAAACTCCTGTTAAGAGGTTAAAGGCCGTGGTCTTTCCTGCACCATTAGGTCCTATTAACCCATAAAGCTGTCCCTTTTCGATTTCTATATTAAAATCATCAACAGCGCGTAAACCACCAAAAGAGATACCAAGATTCTTAACTTCTAATAATGCCATGATTTACTCACCTGCTTTCTGTAATTTGTGATGACTTTTTTTAGGGAACAATTTTTCCTTAATCCCTGAACCGTTAAATAACATTAAAACGATTAAGGCAATTGCATATAAAAGCATTCGATAGTTTTCTGCACCTCTTAGCATCTCTGGTAATGCAGTAAGAATAATTGCTGCAATAATAGAACCTTTGATACTTCCCATTCCACCTAATACTACAAATACTAATATTTCAATTGATTTGTTATAATCAAAGGTGGTCGGTTTCAAAATACCTACATTATGTGCATATAATACTCCTGCAATACCAGCAAAAAATGCTGAAATCACAAAAGCCATAACTTTAAATTTACTAACTGGAATCCCTATGGATTCCGCTGCAATATCGTTATCACGAATAGCACAGACTGCACGTCCTTGGCGGCTTTTCACTAGATTGCTAATGAATACAATACAAAGCACCATTGCAACAAATACAATGGTAAAGTTTTTATAGCTAGAATAAATAGGAATGCCTGATAATCCCTTTGCTCCCTTTGTTACTTTCATACTGATCAATACTGACTTAATGATTTCACCAAAAGCTAAGGTAACGATAGCTAAATAGTCTCCCCTTAAACGAAGCACTGGGACACCAATTAAGAAACCAAAAATACCTGCTACAACTCCACCAATAAGCATGGATAATAGAATAGAAGGTAGTCTAGGAAGGTCAACATTTAAAGAAAATAAGGCTCCTGCATAAGCACCAATGGACATAAAACCAGCATGGCCTAAAGTTAACTCACCTAAAAAACCTGTAATTAAATTTAAAGATACAGCCAATATAACATTAACACCAATGGGTACGATCAAGGCTCTGTATTGCCTATTTAAAACTCCTGACTTAATTAAGAAGAAAACCACTACGTAACTTATGACTATAAGAGCGATCTTTAACAATAATGATTGATAATTTTTTGCTTTCATTTTCATCACCACACCTACACTTTCTCATTCTTGCGTTTACCAAGTAAGCCAGATGGTTTTACTAATAACACAATAACCAATACACCAAACACAATTGCATCTGAAAGCTCTGTTGAAATATAAGCTTTTGAAAGGCTCTCGATCAC
>DVLR01000111.1 GCA_018715425.1 Candidatus Merdenecus merdavium | reverse complement strand
TGAATTCTATCCTATCCAATTGATATGGGATCTTGTCAGAGTATCTATAGAATGTTACAATGAACAAAAATAAGGAATCGAGGATTTTATGAAAACGGTAGGTTTGATTACAGAATATAATCCATTTCATAATGGACATCTTTATCATATAGAAAAAACAAAAGAGGTAACTAAAGCAGATTATATTGTAGTTATTATGAGTGGGGATTTCGTTCAAAGAGGAGTCCCTGCCATGATGAATAAATATGTAAGAACAGAAATGGCTCTTCGTTGTGGCGCAGATCTTGTGCTAGAACTTGCAGTATGTTATGCTACTGGAAGTGCCGAATATTTTGCTTCTGGTGCTATTGCCGCTCTTGATCATCTTAATGTGATTGATGAATTATGTTTTGGAAGTGAATGTGGAAATATAGATCTTTTAACTTCCATCGCTCAAGTTTTAGTTAGGGAACCTGAAGATTTCAAGCACTTTCTAAAAGAACAATTACAGTGGGGACTATCTTTCCCTAGTGCCCGTTCTAAAGCATTGTTGGATTACTTTTCTTTACATGATTTTGGATATGAAAAGCAAGAGTTAGAAAAAGTTTTACATCATCCCAACAATATTTTAGGTATTGAATATATAAAAGCTTTATTAAAACGAGACAGTACCATAAAACCTGTTACCATTAACCGTACTATCTCTGGATACCACGAAACTTCTTTAAAAGATTCCATTAGTTCGGCTACTGCTATTCGTCAACACCTTATGGAATTCAATCAAGTTTCCTCATTAGAAGCACAAATTCCCCGTAAAGTCCTTCCTATTCTTCTAAGAGAATATGGAAAAAGTTTTCCTATTTGGGAAGATGATATCTCTTCTATATTAAATTATAAATTACTTCTGGAACAAGAACATGGATACTCTGATTTTCTAGATGTCAGTACAGCTCTTCATCATAGAATCATGAATCATCTTTATGATTTTACCACTTATTCTGACTTTGTTAAACGGATGAGCTCCAAACAGTTTACTACAACTAGGATTCAGCGATCCTTACTTCATATTTTACTAGATATCAAACATAAGGATATGGAGGAGGCAATAAAAAACGATTATATTTTATACCATAGAGTCTTGGGTTTTAGAAAAAACTCTACCGAGCTTTTAAGCCATATTAAAAAAAATTCTGATTTACCACTGGTGACGAAAGTAGCTTCCAGCAAAAACCTCTTAAATCCTTATGCACATTCCATGTTGGAGAAAGATTTGAAGGCCTCTCACATTTATCATACGATGGTTACAAGAAAATATAATGCACCACCTTATAATGCATATCGCCAGAGTATGATCATGATCTAATACAACAGTCAAAAAGCTCTTGTATGTTAGGGTTTTTTATTCCCTTCATACAAAAGCTTTCTTAAATAAGATTGATCAATGCCATCTAGTGGTTTCTTATTTTAATTTTTAAAGCTATGAATTGGTGCAGGAATCCTTCCTGTTCTTTGAATAAAGTTATCACAAGAGAATTTGTTCACTGGCATAACAGGAGCATATCCCAATAAACCACCGAATTCTACAGTATCACCTACTTCTTTATCTATCACTGGAATGATCCTAACAGCAGTGGTTTTCTGATTGATCATACCAATAGCCATTTCATCTGCAATAATACCGCTAATGGTTGTTGCTTTCGTATCTCCAGGAATAGCAATCATATCTAATCCTACAGAGCATACACAAGTCATTGCCTCTAGTTTTTCCAGTGTCAAAGCACCTGCAACTACTGCATCGATCATTCCTTGATCCTCGCTAACTGGAATGAAGGCACCACTCAAACCGCCTACATAAGAAGATGCCATAACTCCACCTTTTTTTACTTGATCATTTAACAAGGCTAATGCTGCTGTTGTACCAGGAGCACCTGCATATTCTAATCCTATCTCAACTAAAATATCTGCAACACTATCACCAATTGCTGGTGTTGGTGCCAAAGATAAATCAATAATTCCAAATGGAATATTTAATCTTTTAGAAGCTTCTTTTGCTACTAATTGTCCTACTCTCGTTACTTTAAAGGCAGTCTTTTTAATGGTCTCGCATAATACTTCAAAGCTTTCTCCTCTAACCTTTTCAAGAGCCGTTTTAACAACACCTGGACCACTAACGCCCACATTAATCACTGCATCAGCTTCTGTTACACCATGAAAGGCACCTGCCATAAATGGATTATCATCTGGAGCATTACAAAAAATCACTAATTTTGCACATCCTAGGGAATCTCTTTCTTTGGTATGTTCTGCAGTTTGTAATACAATTTCACCCATTAATCGAACTGCATCCATATTGATTCCAGATTTGCTTGATCCCACATTAATAGAAGAACATACATGTTCGGTAACAGCTAGTGCCTCTGGAATAGAACGAATCAAATTTTCTTCTTCCTTTGTCATTCCCTTTGATACTAAAGCAGAATATCCACCGATAAAATTAACACCTACAACTTTTGCTGCCTTGTCCAAGGTTTTTGCAATGGTTACATAATCCTTGGGGCATGTACATGCCGCTGACCCAATCAGAGCAATTGGAGTAACAGATATTCTTTTATTGACAATTGGAATACCAAAATCTTTCTCAATATCATTTCCTACCGTTACCAAATCTTTGGCTACTGTAGTAATCTTATTATATATTTTTTGATTTAATCTATTTAAATCTGAATCAATGCAGTCAATTAGATTGATTCCTATGGTAATGGTTCTTACATCTAAATTTTCTTGGTTGATCATTCTATTTGTTTCATTAACTTCAAACATGTTAATCATAATCATCTTTACCTTTCTAGCTCTTTATTTTTAACGCCTGATCAAACTTATATTCTATGCATCTTATTAAAAATATCTTCGTGTTGGCACTTGATTATGACCCCAATCTCCTTACCAAGAACTTCAAGATCTAAATTTAGCTCTTGGATATTTCTCTTGGACTCTTCAATATTCGTAATTAGCATCATATTAAAATATTCACCTAAAAGGGTCTGGGTAATGTCTACAATATTTACATTTTGTTCTGCTAAATAAGTACATACCTTTCCAATAATTCCTACTGTATCTTTTCCTATTACTGTAATAATAGCTCTTTTCATCTCTACTTCCTCCTTGGAATCATAATATATTCATTTTAACCATATTCTGATACTAAATTGCAATAAGGTCTGAATTTCCATCTCGCTTAGCGACTCTTATATGAAAATCTGATGCTTTGTAAGGATTTTCTCCCATAGTAACCTCCGAACATACTGTTTCGTAAGCCAAAGCTTCATAATTATTATCTTTACTTAGATGTCCAAGAATCACTTCTTTTAGATCATCATGAAGGATCTCACACAATAATCTTCCCGCAGTATCATTGGATAGATGCCCTCTGTTTCCCAAAATCCTCTGCTTTAAATAATATGGATAGGAACCTACCTGCAACATATTGATATCGTGATTGGCCTCTAATAAAAGCACATCTAAATTTTTTAAATGCTCAATGATATAATCATCATATGTACCTAAATCCGTCGCTATAGCAACTGCATTCCCTTGGTGCTCCACACGATATGCAACCGGCTCTGCAGCATCATGGGAAATGGCAAAAGGTTGGATGTTCAAGTCATTAATCTGAAAAGATTCATCAGCCTTTATCTCTCGAAACAAATCATCGGGAATCTTACCTAAGGAAGAACTTTCTTTCATGGCACTTATTGTGCCTTTTGTTCCATAAATGGGGATTTCATATTTCCTCGCCAAAACTCCTACGCCTTTTATGTGATCAGAATGCTCGTGAGTGATTAAAATTCCTTGAATATCTTTTGTAGTCATATCAATCTTATTTAAACCTTGCTCTACTCGTTTTCCACTAATTCCTACATCAACTAAAATACTGTCTTTTTCAGACCCAATATAAATACAGTTTCCACTACTTCCACTGGTTATACTACATAAATTCATGCTCTCTTAGTCCTTTATCTATTTGCATAAAAGCCGACTGACTTTTATCGTTATTGTTATCAATTATAAAATCACAGTGTTTCCTAAACTCTTCTTCTGTTAGTTGTTTTTTTAATATACTATCTATCTTTTCATCTGTATAATTTCTTTGCTGTATTAAACGCTTGCGTCTAACATCTTCTGAGGCATAGATATACCAAATTTCATCACATATTTCATCATAATGATCTTCAATTAAGAGAGCTGCTTCGATCACAAAGAAAGAGGAAGTTGCCTTCCTTCTCTCTTTTTCAATTTCTTCTTGTATATACTGACGTACCTGAGGATGAATGATCTCATTTAATTTTTGTAATTTGGAGGGATGTTCAAAAACGATCTGTCCCAATAAGCTACGATTAATCGTCTTATCTTTATTTAGTATTTGGGTTCCAAAATGTTCTATGATTTGATCATAGCAAGAGGTACCTTCTTCCATTAATAAATGGCCAACTTGATCCGCTTCTATCACTCTTACCTTGTACGTGTTTTTTATATAGGAAAGCATCGTACTTTTTCCGCTTCCTATCCCGCCTGTAATTCCAAGCACTTTCACCCTATCTACCTCTCTTTTTATATGGCCAAACTGTGTATCATAACTGGTATTCCCTTGAGACTCCCTTATTTTGCTTCATACCAATTTTCTCCCACATGAATATCAATTTCTAAAGGAACCGCAAGATCTGCAGCACTGCTCATCTCTTTATTTAAGATTTCCCTTACCGCATCAATTTCATCTTTTGCTGTTTCTATTAAAAGCTCATCGTGTACCGTTAAGATTAATTTTGATTTAAGATTTTCGTTTTTCAATCGATCATTCACACGAATCATGGCGATCTTCATAATATCTGCTGCCGTTCCTTGAATCGGAGCATTCATAGCAACCCGTTCTCCAAAGGAACGCTGCATGAAATTACTGGATTTTAATTCTGGTACTGGCCTTCTTCTTCCAAACATCGTTGTTACAAAACCATCCTCTTTCGCCTTTTCTACGGCTGCATCTAAGAAGGATTTCACTTTTGGGTAAGTGGCAAAGTATTTTTCAATATACTCTCCAGCCTCTTTTTTCGTAATATTTAAATCTTGACTCAGACCGAAAGAACTAATTCCATATACAATTCCAAAATTTACAGCTTTTGCATTTCTCCTTTGTAAACTCGTCACCTCATCAAATGGTGTATGGAATACTTGTGAGGCAGTAAGTCTATGAATATCTTGGGCTTCTTTATAAGCCTGAATTAAAGTCTCATCCTCTGATAAATGTGCTAATACACGAAGTTCGATCTGAGAATAATCGGCATCCATAAACACAAAGCCTTCCTTTGGAATAAAAACTTTACGGATTAAACGACCCAGCTCCATACGAATCGGTATATTTTGCAAGTTAGGTTCCGTACTACTAATACGTCCTGTTGCTGTAATGGTTTGATGAAAGCTCGTATGGATGCGGTGATCTTCACTAATATAATTAGCAAGTCCATCGGCATAAGTTGATTTTAATTTAGCCAGCTGCCTATATTCTAAAATAAATGATACAATTGGATAATCTGGTGCCAGTTTATCCAATACATCTGCCGCTGTGGAAAATCCTGTTTTCGTTTTCTTACCGTTGGGTAATTCTAGCTTTTCAAATAAAATGACCCCTAGTTGTTTCGGTGAATTAATATTAAACTCTTCTCCTGCTAAATCATAAATCTCTTTTTCAAGCTCATTCATTCGGACAGCTAATTGTGCTCCGTATTCTTTTAAGGATTCTGCTTCTACTAAAATACCTTCTCTTTCC
>DVLR01000110.1 GCA_018715425.1 Candidatus Merdenecus merdavium | reverse complement strand
TATTACTCTTTTTTTCTTTTTTTAACATTTTCGCCCCTTCATTTCAATAGACTATATACTCATTCATATTGTACCGCAATATCATAACCGAGTCATCCTATAAAAGCAACCCTTATTCAAAAATCTGATGGAAAGTAAAAGTTTGATTACAAAAATTAAGCAATACAGGTGCTAAAAGATATTTCCAAATTATCTTGACTAACAGCTCTGCTGATTTTGTACATAAGTTTAGCTGAAGTATTATGTTTCATTAGAACTTATAATTTCATATATAACATATAGTTCCCAGTTTGATATTTCTATTCGATAAAATTGCTCTAAACTCAAAATCATACCTTTCATATTAGGATAAAATATTTTACCATTAATCATCAATGTGTTTAAATCGACTGGCACTTCATAGCTTTCTGACCCTAACATGGTTCGCTCAATCAACAAGGCCATATGCATCATCATATTGAATTTCATTTTTGTTTCCAGCTTCATTGAAAAGCGTCTTTCTAATTGTTCTATCATTAATTCGACTTGTTTAATGATAACATTTGGATTTAAAAACTCTAATTTTTCAGATAACCCTTCTCTTGAAAAGAAATGTATACAATCATTAATCATTTTTTCTAGGGCATTCTCATGAATCAAGTGTGTAAACTTTTTGGCCCAATCCTTAGTCTCCCCGAACGCATCCAATAAATTGATGTATGGAATATCCTCAGTCGTATCAATATAAGAGGTGCTGATAATCAGTGAAGTTTCTCTCAGATAATCTTCTTCCTCTTTAGAACGCTCCAATGTTTCAATTAGATCATTATATTTTAAAACAATCAATTTAATATCTGCAAAAATATATTTCCGCATGATATTCTTGATTTCATTAGCTACATCTATTCCAGAGATGCTAGAAATAATAATATTTTTCTCAACTGCAAATCCTTCAAAATACTGTATCTGTGTTTTAAAGTTTTTTTCAGCTATCTTCGCAATATTATTGAATAGCTGGTTATCAATCAATTGCTGTCCAATTTCAAGTGCAAAAGAAGTTGTCAAATTATTGATAACCAAAAGTTTTCCTAAAATTTGTGGCTTCAAATTCTTATATAACTGCGTTAGCGATCCCATATCAACTAACATGATAACACCTTGTGAAGTGTCTCGTTCGGCTAGCCATTCTTTCACTTTATTAATTGTATCTTTAATCGAAGCAGTTAAAGGCATATTGATGGCATCAAATAAATATTCTCCACACATCTCATTAGCAACCGCCTGAATACTTGAAGCAGTATTTTCTCCATGCGCAACAAGTAATGCCTGATAAGAGATGTTTTCAGAAATTACTCCGATTAACAAGAGTACTAAAACTTGTTCACAAAACTGACGATATTCGACATGGATATTTTCTGTTATCTTCTTGGCAAATAACAGTGTACGAGGGTATCGCACTCTTAATTCAGAATCCTCCCTTATAAATACAGCTTGATTAGCAAATAAATGGGTTAATTTGGCGGTATAACCCAAGATTTCTTGCTGAAGCTTATGATGATTTAGATATCGTTTTTTGCTATTGACTAAGTGATTGTAGATTTCGTTGTAAATATATGAATTTTCGACATCTAAATTGGCGATAAAATGATAGCAAAACTGTAGTAGATTTTCTTTTTTTACTTCAACAGGATCTTTTGAATCGAGAATTTGCTGAAAATTTTTCAGTAGTTCCGACTGTTTTTCACCAATAGTTTGTTTCTCCTTTTTTTCTATCAAAATCATATCTGTCGAAGGATTGCCGATAAAAACGATGCCTTCCATTAGGCCTTTTCTCAAACCATCTGCACAGAGTAATAAAATACGATTAGACAAACTCCCTACATTTCCTCTTTCATCCAAATAAATTAACTCATCAAATATCGCTTTACTCACTTTAATTGGGTAATGGATTTTCTCTGATTCTTTAGCAAATAAATGAGATACCAGTTCCATACGTTCATAAATCGGGCGACTTGGATAGGAGGGAAGTTCAACAGTTGCAGCTATTCTACGATAAAAGGTTGGTAATAAAACTTTCTCAGGATCTTCTGTGGTAGCAAATAATAAACGAACAGTTGATGAAATCTGTTTCTCTTCACCTATTTTTCTAAAAGAACCTGTATCCATAAACTGAAACAGCTTTTCTTGATTTTCATAAGATAAGCGATGCACTTCATCTAAAAATAATACAGATTGATCTGCTTGTTCCAGCAGCCCCTTTTTTTCTTGCTCTGCTCCTGTAAATGCTCCTTTGGCATAACCAAACAATATAGAAGAAAGTAATTCTGGGTTATTTGCATAATCTGCACAGTTGAATGTATAAAAGCGATTTGCACCGGTAACTCGTTTTTGTTTTAAGAACTCGAAAATCAACTGCGCTAAATAACTTTTTCCAACACCACTTTCTCCATGAATTAATATCGGCATACCATTGGGTGGATACATAATCGCCGATACACACCGCTCAATCGCTTGTCTGGCACTCCCTCTATAACCAATATATTGCTCAAAAACCTCTACCGATTGATTCTCTACAGCTAACTGCCAATACACTGGCTTCGTACCTGTTTGAATCACATCTCCACGCTCTAGTAGTTCATTCAGATATAAGCTAGTTACTGAACGACTTAAATGGATGGCCTCAGCTACCTCAATAGTGGTCAACGGTTTTGGATACATATTGAGTATCTCCATTAGCTTATAATACGTTTCTTGCCTCATTCATTCCTTCTCCACTTCTAAAAAGCGTGGATAAAAACCCACGCTTTACGTTATATTCTAACATATACCTAGTAATCCAAGCAATATTCCTAATACCATGATACTAAGCATAACGACGTTGACATTGACTTTCTTTTTTAACATCCAGAATGCTAAAAATGTTACAGATAATGGTACAATACCGATGAATAGTTGATTCAAATAATCTTGAATTTTCATTACTTGGTCGCTACCTTTAACAGAAACTTCTAAAATGGTTTTAAATTTGACATTAGATGCGGTCATACTTCCCATCATCATTAAACCTAACATACTAGAACATTTAGTCAAGATCTTCATACCGCCAGATTCATACATTCGTTGAATAAAGTTCGCACCAACAGAATAACCGCTATATAATGCATAATAATGAATGAAAAATGCTGGAATATTATATAAAAGTAAGAAAACAATCGCACCTAAAAAAGACCCAGTATTCGCAATTGAAATACCAATCCCTGCTGCAATCACACGTAATATCCCCCAGAAAAATGAATCCCCAATACCTGAAATAGGTCCCATCAAGGAAGCTTTCACTGCTGTAATTGAACTGGCATCAAAGGTAGGATCTTCACTATTGCGTTTTTCCATTGAAGCAACTAGCCCCATAATAAAGTTATTGATGTGCATCGTTGCATTAAACCATGTCGTGTGACGAGTAATAGCCTCTGCTTGTTCTTCTTTTGTCTTATAAAAACGGTTAATGACTGGCAAAAGGGTATAAATAACCCCAACAGCGTGATATTGTGTTGCCCCAGTTCGACTCGCATTCATCGTCCATGAACGCCAGAACACAGAGCGTAACATTTTTTTATCTTCAGTTGTTAAATTTTCTTGTCCTCTCATGCGAAAAAGTCCTCCTCTTCAGCTTCTTGTGTAGATAAACCATTTGTATTAGCAACTGTGGAACGGGTAGTCATCAAATCTTTTATCTCTAAATCACGTTGCGCACTTACGATACAAATAACAACACCAATAACCGCCACTGCTACTGCTGGAAGTTGCAAATACGCCGTTAATACAAAACCAAGTAGATAAAATACAGCTAATTTATTATCCCATAATAATTTCATCAACATCGCAAATCCAACTGCGGGTAATAATCCTCCAGCTGCACTTAAACCATTCATCACATTTTGTGGAATATTTTCGACAAACAATTCAACAGGACCACTACCAGCAACGATTCCAATAAATGAAATGGAAGAAATAATCAAGTAATAAATAATCCAAGTACCATAATGTAACGCTACAATCGCCTTTTGATTGTTTTCTTTTGCTGCTTTATCTAATATAGGTGCAAACATATTCATAAAGACATTTTTTAAAAACATAACAACAAAAGCAGCTAACATCCCAATTGGAACAGCTAAAGTCAAAGCAGCTTTTTGTTCAATATTAGAAATAATTGCGAAAGTTGTTGCCAAGGTCGTTGCCGTAACTGGTTCAGCAGCGATGACACCACCAATATTTACATTTCCTAAGAAGATTGCTTCTAAAGAGGCCCCCATTAATATTCCGGTCTTCATATCCCCCATTAATATTCCGGTAACAAGTCCTACTACCAACGGACGTTCCATCATACTCTGCCCAGTCAGATAGTTCCCACCAAAACAAATGAATACTGCTAATGCAGCTAATAATCCATACACTACCATCTATGTTCCTCCTTTACTTTATTGCTTCTTTTAAATCTAGCTTTGCATTTGTCGGTAATACTTGATTGTAACTTTTTACATGTGTTAAATTCGCTAATCGACGTGCCGCTTCTAGCTCATTAGGATTTAGTTGCACGCTTGGAAAAATTATCTTTTTCGTACTTGGATCTGACTTATCAAATCTGCCTACATTTGCCACATTTACAGATTCGATATCTGTCACATTTTCTGCAATTTTTGTCGCATCACTTACACTATTAACAATGACAAAAATTCGTTTATCCTTTCCACGTGGGTCATTGAAAACCTTAATTGCATCATCTACACTACGAATTAATAATTTCATCCCATTAGGAACAGCCATTTTTAAAGTCATTTGCATAATTTCATTATTAGCCGCTTCATCATTAGCTACAACCATCAAGGGGGAATTTAACTCCTTTGTCCAAACTACCGCTACCTGCCCATGTATTAAACGGTCATCTACTCGAATTTGTGTAATCATAAAAAATACCTCCTAAAAAAATGCTTCTTCATCATTATTGGTTGTTAAATGAATGCTTCTAACAGCGGATTCAAGCAGTAACTCATCTATTTCTTGATCTGTTAGTATATCCTTATCACTAAAAATAATTGATAAAATAATAGCTAAATTCGTATTTGTGATAAGTTTAATATTTTGCTTTTGACTTTCTGCTAATATGCGAACAACATTTTGATTGACACTTCCACCAAATAAATCAGTGAAAATATATGCTGTTTCTGCTTCATCAACAGAAGAAATAAAGGATTCAACTTCTGGAAAATAATCGGAATCATCTACATACGCATTGATAACTGTGATTTCTTTTCCTTTATCCGCTAATATCTCTAATGCGCTTTGTAATCCCTTTGCAAAATATCCATGTGTTGCAATTAAATACTTTTTCTTCATTCCGTTCACCTCACTATAATATAAGCAATTCTCATGCCAAAAATCTGACAAACCAAACCCTTACTATATCGGTTCTTTTCACATATTTTCATGTGTTTAAACAGTTGAATGGATTCATAAACACAAAAAAACAGAAGAGTAAGTAACGCTAT
>DVLR01000109.1 GCA_018715425.1 Candidatus Merdenecus merdavium | reverse complement strand
GATTACAATATTAATATTTGTTCCATCTTTTTTACATACTACTCCGTGTAAAGCCAATGGTAAAGTCACCCACTGATACTTTTTCACACCACCATAATAATGAGTATCAAGCATGGCAAGACCAGTATCTTCATATAAAGGATTCTGTTTAAGATCTAGTCTAGGTGAATCAATATGGGCACCTAAAATATTCATGCCCTTTTCTATACTTTCTGTGCCAATATGAAATAGGGCAATGGCCTTACCCATATTATTAGAATAAACTTTATCACCTGTTTTTAAAGTGGTACCATTTTGAATGATCTCATCTAGATCTTTATATCCCTGGGCTTTAGCCTCTTTTATCACTTGTGTGACACATTCTCTTTCTGTTTTACAATTAGAGATAAAATCTTTATATCCTTCTACAAAATCATTGATTTTCTCTCTTCCCTCTTGGTCGTATTTACTCCATGCGTTACTACGCTCCATATTACATTCCTTCTTTCTTACTGATTGTATTTAACACTTTATCTTTCATGTATATCTTTATTGTAGCTAATTATAACCAGAAGTTCAAGCTTAGCTCTTCTTTGATTCACATGCTGGTTTTCTCACTCACTTAACGTGAGGGAATTAATCATGCAGATGTTAGTTTTACAAATTTTTTCTTGCCTATTTTTAAAACGTCTTGATCCTTTAATTCTGTTTGCAGGTCCTCTATTTTTTCTTGATTTAGCTGTACACCACCTTGCTTTACTAATCTTCTAAATTCTCCATTGGATCCTGCAAATCCTTCTTTTACTAGCTGTGGTATAGCATCTAGTAAAGTCTTCTTATCTTTTGATAGAGTAAGACTTGGAATGTTTTCAGGAATGGCTTTTTTACGAAAAGCTGTATCGTAGAACTTTATTCCTTCTTCTACTCCTTCTATACCGTGGTATAATTCTGTAATCACCTTTGCTAATTCATACTTGATATCCCTTGGATTTTTACCTTCTTGCAATTCTTTTTCTATTTCTGCAATTCGATCTGGATGCTCATCTGTTGCTAATTTGAAGTATTTTATGATCAATGGATCTGGGACCTCCATGACTTTTTTAAACATCATGGCCGCTTCTTCATTTACACCAATGTAGTTACCCAGGCTCTTGCTCATTTTTTCTACACCATCTAGCCCTTCTAAAATTGGCATAAACATGGCGACCTGCTGTTCCTGTCCCATGTGTTTTTGTAAGGTACGCCCCATTAAGATATTAAAAGTCTGATCCGTTCCTCCAAGCTCCATATCGGCTTTTAAGGCGATAGAATCATAAGCTTGCATCAGTGGATAGAAGAACTCGTGAATCCCGATTGGGATATTTTGCTGATATCTCTTTTGAAAATCATCTCGTTCTAAGATTCTAGCAACCGTTGTTGTTGATGCTAACTTCACCACATCCTCAAAGTTTAATTTGCTTAACCATTCACTATTGAATGTAACGGTGGTTTTTTCTTTATCTAATACCTTAAATATTTGTTTTTGGTAAGTCAAAGCATTTTCTTTTACTTGTTCATCTGTAAGTGCTACCCTTCCCTTTGCCTTTCCAGTTGGATCACCTATTTTACCAGTAAAGTCACCAATCACAATAACTGCTTCATGGCCTAAATCCTGCATCTGCTTGATTTTACGAAGCACCACAGCGTGACCTAAGTGAATATCTGGTGCACTGGGATCTAAACCAAGCTTAATGATCATAGGTTTATCCTCTATCAAAGACTTTTCTATTTTTCTCTTTAATTCATCTACGTTCACCACTTGATGTGCTCCGCTGGTAATAATTTTAACTTGTTCTTCTACTGATTTTCTCATCTTTCTTCCTCTTTCTATACTTTTTTTGGAATCTTTTAGATTCTTAATACCAATTCTTTATTTCTCAGTATTAATTCTCTAATAAAGCAAGATCTATAAGATAAAGAAATGCATGATTTCAATCATATCTATTTTTTATGATAGAATGGGTATTAAAAAACTCCCGTCCTCTATTTCTAAAGGACGAGAGTATGATCTCGTGTTACCACCTTAAATTTATAAACAACTCACATTGTTTACCTTTTCGAGTACTCCAATGATTTTCGGGTTATACTCTAGCACTATAACGTGTGCAGGATTCCGTCACAGCCTACTTGGATCTTACCGTTTGGTGTGAAGCTCAAAGACGTATTCCTTCTTACTTTCTAACTGCCTTTCATCAACCGGCAGCTTTCTGGATAGATCATTAAGAAGTACTCTTTCTTATCGTCGCTTTTCTTATCTTATACTCCAATAGGTATCTCTATACCTATCTTCGTTATGCATCTATTAAATTAGTTATATTTTATCATAGATCATTGATCTGTCAAGAGGTATCTCTTATTTTTATCTATCTGTTTTCCCATTATACCCAGTCATCTTGTTTGTCTTTTTGATAATATTGGATCAAGGATTGGGTACCTAAATTTCCTTTGCCCTCATCTGCTAATTCATCACACATGGATAATACCTGCTGCAAAACACCTAAATCTAATCCTTTCTCTTTGGCACATTCCATTGCTATTTTCATATCTTTAATAAAATGTTTCATAAAAAATCCTGGTTCAAAATCTCCCCGAAACATTTTCGGTGCCAATTGTTCCATCTGAGAACTCCCTGCCGCTCCTTGGGAAATAGCCTGAAAAACGGTCTCTTGATCAAGCCCTTGCCTTTTAGCATAAGTAAAAGCCTCACAAACGCCAGAAAGAGCCCCTGCAATAGCAATTTGATTAGCCATTTTTGCATGTTGCCCACTACCACTGCAACCTTGGTATACAATGTTTCTACCCATGGCTTTAAAAATCGGAAGACAAGTATTATAATCTTCTTTTTCTCCACCTACTAAAATTGTTAAAGCAGCATTTTTAGCTCCAGAGTCTCCTCCTGTTACTGGTGCATCTATACTATGAAGTCCTCTCTTTTTTGCTTCTTCATGTATTCTAATAGATAATTGTGGGCTTGTAGTAGTCATATCGATAAGATAAGCAGATGGCATAGCCTGATCCAAGATACCCCCATGACCAAAGTACACCTCTTCTACATCTTTTGGATATCCTACCATGGTAATCACTACCTCTTTATCTTTCGCACACTCACCAGCGCTTTGGGCCCATTTTACTCCTTCTTTTAAAACGTCTTCTACCTTGGATTTCGTTCTGTTATATATGGTTACTTCATATCCTTGTTTTATTAAATTACGCACCATGGATTTACCCATAATTCCTACTCCTACAAATCCTATCTTCTTCATCTTATATCCTCCCAGTCCATGATTTTACTCTCATAAAGTTTCTAGTTATCTTACATCATTTTATCCGATTCTACCATTCAAAGCAATAGATTCATGAAATCTAGGTCCACTTACAAAAGACCAGTCTTGCAATCATAAAGTCATATTGTTATAATCATAAAGAGATTTTATATCTATTTTAGAAGAATATGTCAGATAACCTGTGCCCCTATGGGACAAGGTATCAAGAAAGGTGAAATTATGTGGATTGCTGATCAATGGAAAGATTATCAAGTGATAGATACATCAAATGGAGAAAAACTAGAACGTTGGGGAGATTACCTTTTGGTTCGTCCAGACCCTCAGGTCATTTGGAATACTCCGAAGAAAGAACAAGGCTGGAAACAACCAAATGGACATTATTACCGTAGCGCAAAAGGTGGAGGAGAATGGGAGTTTTTTGATCTACCGAAGCAATGGTCCATCCATTATAAATCTTTGACTTTCCATTTAAAACCCTTTAGTTTTAAACATACAGGTCTATTCCCAGAACAAGCAACAAACTGGGATTGGTTTTCTAATAAAATTACCCAGGCAAATAGACCCATTAAGGTATTAAACCTTTTTGCCTACACAGGAGGTGCAACTCTTGCCGCTGCTGCAGCTGGTGCCTCTGTTACTCATGTTGATGCCTCAAAAGGAATGGTGAATTGGGCGAAAGAAAATGCCCTTGCCTCTGGATTAGGAGACGCTCCCATTCGTTGGCTAGTAGATGATTGCGTAAAATTTGTAGAACGGGAAATACGTCGTGGCAATAAATACGATGCTATTATTATGGATCCTCCCTCCTATGGCAGAGGACCAAAGGGTGAAATCTGGAAGATCGAAGAATCCATTCATTCCTTTATCAAACTTTGTACACAAATTTTAAGTAATGAACCTCTTTTTTTCTTAGTAAACTCCTATACAACAGGACTTGCACCTTCGGTACTAACTTATATGCTATCCACAGAACTAAAAGAATACGAGGGAATCATAGATTCCCAGGAAATTGGTTTACCTGTTACTAGCAATAACCTTGTTTTACCATGTGGGGCATCTGGCCGCTTCGAAGCTATCTAAAAGAAGGAGGAAGTTTATGAAAAACCTTAGGAAACTAAAATATCTATATCTCATTGGATTACTCACCGTATTTACAGGATGTTCTAACAATCGTGGAGAAGAAACCACCATTCCAGAAACAAATCCTATAGAGACAGTAGAGTCTGAAACAAGTACAGAACTAGAATCAGAAGAAGAAAGGGAAACCAGTAAAGAGACAGAATCTGAAGAGAGTACTACTAGCAATACCGAAGTTCCTTCTACTGAAAAAATTTCGAAACAGGATTATTTAGATTCTCTTCAGTATGCTTATGATTTAGAAGAATCTGTTACTTCTTTTACTGACCAACCCACTATAGATAAGGCTGCCGATGAAACTTACGAAGCCTGGGATAATGAATTAAATAAAATTTACCATTTATTAATGGATATCTTAGATGATCAAGATAAAGAAGATCTCATACAAGAGGAATTAGCATGGATAGAAAGTAAAGAGCAGGAAGCTTCTGCTATTAGTCATGAAATGGAAGGTAGTGCTACACAACACTACGAAGTTACTATGACTAATGCCATTTTTACAAGGAAAAGAACCTTAGCCTTAATCGATCGTTACTACGAAATTTCTTCTACTGGCAACTATACTATCACACCAATAGAGGCCGAGCTTCTATTGGTAAAAAAGTTAGGAACCATAGATGAGACAACGGGAAATCAATTAAGTTATGGATATGAGGATACCATTACCATTGATGACGTAGAGTATCATAACTTTAGATTAAGCTGGTTAATACTTGATGAATCTGGCACAAGCCACGTTTCATACTTAGGACAGCTACTAGTTACTGTGGATGGAAGTAAGATTTTCTCTGCAGAGAAAAATTATGATACTGGTGAATGGACAATATTAGAAGAAAAATAGATCCATGATTATATGGAGCAAAATACAGGGGGTTATATACTAGTAATATAACTTAAAGGGGAGAACACTATGAAAAAGATACTCATTTATTTTTTATTACTTGGGATGGCTAGTAGTACCATTGGCTGCTCTAATCATTTATCAGAAAAAACCTTATCAACGGATCCAGAAGTAGAGCAAGATGCTCCTACCGAAAAAGAAACATCTCCAGAAGAAGATGAAACATTTTTCCCTAATGAAGTGAAAGCAGAAAAGCTCCCATCTACGAATCAAGAAAAAGAAAAGTATTTAAGCACCCTCCAATACGCTTATCATTTAGATGCTTTAGCGAGAGAGGATCTTGATACCGTAAGTAAAAAAGTAACTCTTGAAGATGCTTTAAAAGCTTGGGATGATGAATTAAATAAAATCTATCAATTGTTTAAAAAAAGCTTATCTTCCAAAGATGAATCTCTACTGATAGAAAACGAAAAGAAATGGATTGCTTTCAGGGATCAAAGTTCTTTAGAAGCTGGAAAATCAGCTGAAAGCACAACTTTACAGGTAATATTAGAAAAGGACGCTCTTTTGCAAGCTACGAAAGCAAGAACTTTAGAGCTGATCAATTACTATTTTGACGAACGCAAGTTTACCGATGATATAGAAGATAGGATTGATACCATGAAGGCCGCTGATTTAATTGCTGATAAATATGAACTTACTCCTCAAAACAACCATTCTTTATCCATAGTCTTTGATGGCATTACTGTTTTGGATGAGGAAAACTATTATTCTTTTCACATTGATGAATACGAAAGTGGAGATAATATTTTATATTCTTATTCTCTCTATATGGAGGAAGTTCTTGTGTCCTTCGATGGCAAAACCATTCTATAAGCTACAAATCCCTTGCTTTTAGGAGCTTGGGATTTATTTTTGTGCAAAAAGGGAGCCACCACACTAATTATTTAGTGGGACGGCCCCATTTTCTATTATCTATTGATCAACATTGATTGCTTTTCCTCGACTTAGTCAAGAACTTTAGCAACTTTTCCTGATCCTACTGTACGTCCACCTTCACGAATAGCAAAACCTAAACCTTGCTCCATAGCGATTGGGTGAATAAGTTCGATAGTCATTTCTACGTTATCTCCAGGCATACACATTTCTGTACCAGCTGGTAATTCGATAACACCAGTTACGTCAGTTGTTCTGAAGTAGAACTGTGGTCTGTAGTTATTGAAGAATGGAGTATGACGTCCACCCTCGTCTTTTGTTAATACGTAAACTTGAGCTGTAAATTTCTTGTGGCAAGTAATAGAACCTGGTTTAACTAAAACCTGTCCTCTTTCGATTTCATCTCTTTGAACACCACGAAGAAGAGCACCGATGTTATCTCCAGCTTGAGCATCATCAAGAAGTTTACGGAACATTTCGATTCCTGTTACAACAACTTTACGAGATTCTTCTTTGATACCAACGATTTCAACTTCGTCAGAAACATGAAGAACACCACGTTCAACTCTACCAGTTGCAACTGTACCACGTCCTGTAATAGAGAAAACGTCCTCTACTGGCATAAGGAATGGTTGATCTGTAGCACGTTGTGGATCTGGGATCCAGCTATCTACAGCTGCCATTAACTCAAGGATTTTATCTCCCCAAGCACTACTTGGATCTTCAAGAGCTTTAAGAGCAGAACCTTGAATTACTGGAGTATCATCTCCTGGGAATTCGTATTCATTTAATAACTCTCTGATTTCCATTTCTACTAATTCAAGTAACTCTTCGTCGTCTACCATGTCACACTTGTTCATGAAAACAACGATATAAGGTACACCTACCTGACGAGAAAGAAGGATATGTTCTTTAGTTTGAGCCATAACACCATCAGTAGCAGCAACAACAAGGATAGCACCATCCATCTGTGCAGCACCAGTGATCATGTTTTTAACGTAGTCAGCATGTCCTGGGCAGTCTACGTGAGCGTAATGTCTATTTTCAGTTTCATACTCAACGTGAGAAGTAGAGATTGTGATACCTCTTTCTCTTTCTTCTGGTGCTTTATCAATATTATCGTAATCTATAAAGTCAC
>DVLR01000108.1 GCA_018715425.1 Candidatus Merdenecus merdavium | reverse complement strand
AGAAAAGGATGATGAGGACATGGTAGTTGCATATGCCAATCGATTAATAAAGAAACTGGAGATCCTTCGCAAACATGGATATATGGGATATCTAGAACCAGATGGAAAGGCGCAGGTAAACGTTACCTATGATCAACAGGGTAAGTTACAAGAGATTACCACAATTGTACTATGGATACAGTATGAAGCAGGAGTTAATATACAGCAGATTCGTAATGATTTATATGGCGTGATACACAATACATTTCCACGTCATTTACTTAAAAATACAAAGATTTATTTAAATCCTGGAAACTAAAAGTGAACAAATGATATCAGAGGAGAAGAACGGATGAAGAAAAGCATTAAGGAAGCAGCGGTAAGCAAAACAATCAATCAGGCACTAAATTATATTTCGGGAAATCCAGAGGAAAATATTCCTAAATTGGTTCATTGGGTGGAGAATCTAAACCATTTAATTGGAGCAAAATGGGACAATCAGATTCAAGTAGTCAGTGAGGCCATAAGTAGCCCAGATCAAAACTGGTATCAGTATATTTTAAATCTGTATCAGGATATTGACAGAGAGGTATTAAAGACAACCTTCCAGAATTTTGTTGTCAACGCTAGTCTAATTGGTTATCCAAGACAGCGTAAACTGGAATCAGAATTGGACTGTAATATTCCATGGGCCATTCTAATGGATCCTACGTCAGCCTGTAATTTAAATTGTACTGGTTGTTGGGCGGCTGAATATGGAAACCAATTGAATATGACATACGAACAAATGGATGATATCATTAAACAAGCCAATGAATTAGGAACATACTTCTTTTTGTATTCTGGTGGTGAACCTATGGTACGAAAGAAGGATCTCATCCGCCTGTGTGAAGCACATCCAGACAGTCAGTTTACTGCATTTACCAATGGAACATTGATTGATGAAGCATTTGCCCATGAGATGCTGCGAGTTAAGAATTTTATTCCAGCTATCAGTGTAGAAGGTTTTGAAGAGGCTACAGATTCCAGGAGAGGGAAAGGTACTTTTTCCCATGTAGAAAGAGCAATGCAGATATTAAGGGATAAAAAACTGCCCTTCGGTATCTCTTGTTGTTACACCAGCACCAATGTAGAGGTGATTGGTTCCGAGGAATATTTTGATCAGATGGTAACGTGGGGAGCTAAGTTTTGTTGGTTCTTTACTTATATGCCAGTTGGAAAAGAGGCAGTACCAGAACTGATGGTATCAGCAGAACAGAGGAAGTTTATGTATGAGCAAGTAAGAAAGTTCCGAGCTACAAAACCAATTTTTACTCTTGATTTTTGGAATGACGGAGAGTATTCAGGCGGATGTTTGGCTGGTGGACGAAGATATTTACATATTAATGCCAATGGAGATATGGAGCCATGTGCATTTATACATTATTCAGATTCCAATATCAAGGAGAAAACCTTACTTGAAACATTACAGTCACCATTATTTAAAGAATACCGAAAAGGTCAGCCCTTCCATGATAATCATCTACGTCCCTGTCCGTTACTGGATAATCCAGGGGCATTGACAAAAGTGGTAGAAGATTCTGGAGCCCATTCAACAGATCTACAAGATCCAGAGAATGTACGGGAGCTTTCAGAAAAATGTAAGCATGTAGCAGAAGAATGGGCGGTAACGGCAGATGGCATATGGGATGAAAAACATTGTACATCCTGTCATAGATGTGCTGAGTTTACTGATGAAAAGCCAGCATAGTAACAGGGGAAGTTCTCGTGAAAGTTTTTTAATCTTTCAACTGTATTCTCCTTTGATTGAAAACAAGAAAAGCTAATAGTACTTGTGTTTTGATAAGATTTAGATACGTAATATGAAGTGATACAAGCCATAGGAGGAGTGAAACCTTGTCCTTGTAATGGATAGCACGAAGGCAGAAGTCCTAATGATTATAAAAAAAGAGATCAAAATATGGTACACAAAGAAAAAACAAGCAAATATGATAAAAATACAGAAGTTACAGTATCACACTCCTTAAAACATTGAGCGGTATAATTTTATACCGTTCAATGAAATTTAAACGACTCATTGTTTCCACTTCTTTTATAAATCCTCTATTGCACTTCTTCTAGAGTTGAAAATCTCCCTTCTTTTATAGCCATATATTCTTCACCTAATAAGGAATATAACTCCAAATGAGATTCATTTAATTTAATATTTTCTTTAACAGGTTTAGCAACCATTTTTTCATTCTATCAGATTTATTAGAGAACATCTATATTGCTGAATACTAACTCTCTCTTGAATCCTTATCATTACAGCTTAGATTTCAATATCATTAGTTAACTTTAGCTAAAGATGATTTTATATTATAGATCCATAGAATTAGCCTGTTCTATAGAGGCATCACACAAAATAAGTAGAAAAAACGACAGAATAAACAGAATCCATTGAAAGTCAGACGTCAATCCGTTATATTTTTCTTGTAAATAGCAATACAGTTTATGAATAAGAGAGCCTATGGTAAGATGTCAGAACTACTGTGCTTGGTTTTGATCTTCCATCAGATTTTAAGTTCACGTATAGTCAACTTATATCTTGGTATTCTCAGATGAAAGGAGGGGAACCATATGTCTGTTAAAAGAATCAGTCTTGCAGCATTAGCTACAGAATCACCAATTCAGCCACGTTGGGGTGGCATCATCGCTTGTACATGTAGCAGGTAATCAAATGAATGAGGAAGCAGATAGACAGAAATTTAATTGAAAACTCAATCATTCAACAAAAAATTGTTATGGCAAGTAGAACAATATAATTTAGAGGACTACTTGTTGTAACAATTTTTTAGGTGGGAAAGGAAAAAGGAAAAACAATGCAAGGACAATTTATTGATGATAGTTTGTATGCAATACCCGATGCTCATAATAACACGGTGATATTTGATGTGGATTCCAATACCATATCTTATAGTGAGCTACCATTAAACCAGATTATAAATTCTAAAGATTATACTTTCCTGCACTCTCCAAAGATAGAGAGGCATATCCCTGAACATATAGACCGCCATATAGACTATGTAATCGTGGGAGTAGCAGAAACCTGTAATTTAAGATGTACTTATTGCTATGCTGAAAGTGGAACATATGGGCAAAAGGAAAAGAAGGTTATGTGTTTCAATGAACTGAAAGAAATGCTTTTTAAACTTCTTGAGATAACACCTTCTGGTATAGAGTGCTTCAGCTTTTTCGGAGGAGAACCGTTAATGGGCTTTAAGGCAATCAAAGAATTTGTTGAGTTTGCATCAGAGTATCTGCCTGAACAGGGTTTACCTATACCAAGATGGGGAATCGTTACAAACGGCACACTGATAGATAATGAGACAATACGGTTTTTTAACGAACATCATTTTTCTGTAAACGTGAGCTTGGATGGTCCCAAGGATATCAATGACCGTACAAGAATATTTGCTGATCCGAATAAAAGTGTGTTCGATGTTGTGGAAAAAAATCTGAAAAGAATTAAAAATAAAAAATTTATTTTAAGTTGTCAATCAACAATGAACCGGGACTTTTTTATGGATTACCGTAAAAATAACTATTCTAATTTTATCAGAGAAATGTATTCCCTTGGATATGATTATGTTGCACCTCTTATTGCTCAATGTCCAGAAACAGCAGTATTAGACGCAGAACTTAAAAATAAAATATGGGATTTTTATGAAGATATGGTTGCATACGATTTTGATTTGCTTCTGTCAGGAGAGGATTTAAACCAGGTATCGGCCTACACATTATCTATTATTGATAGACTTACAAAACAAGAATATCATTTGGGCTGTCATGCGGGAAGTGAAAGTATTTACTATTCGGCGCAGGGGAAGTTTTATTCATGCCACTTAATGTATGAATTAGGCGAGTGTGAGATCACTAAGGAAAAATTAGAGAAAGAAGAAACAGTAAAATACAAGGATAAACTGGAAAGCTGGAACTGCAAGAATTGTATGGCAAGAAATATCTGCTTTTCATGGTGTCCTGGAGTAGATAAACTTCTGGGTGGAAAGCATGATGAGAGCAGTTGTTTTGCACAAAAGGTTTCGCTGGAATTTGTGCTTCTAAAACTAGCTCAGATCACACAAGATCAAAGTTTATTTGAGCAGTTCTCTGTAAACTATAGAAAAGCTGCTCAAGACTCAGCGAAAGCTGAAAAAGGGATAACCAATGAAGAGATATATTAAAAGACAGTATCCGCTTTTAATAGCCACCTTTTTGATGTGTGTCGCCTATTCCGTTGTAAATGTAGGAATTGCAGTTTTGCTACAAAGAATTGTAGATACTGCATCTAGTAAGAATATGGACAGATTTATAAAGTTGATATTTATAGCGTCCATATATATAAGTGTATTGGCAATCGTATATTATGTGTATAACAGGACAATCAACAAACTGTCAAAAAATATTATAGAAGATTTGAGAAATGAACTGTTTTCAGGTATACTGCACCGTAATTATGAGCAATTTATGAGGAATGATTCAGCTACGTATATCTCGTCACTGGTAAACGATGTAAACCTATTGGAAAGTATGTATGTCGGTCCGCTTATAAGAATAGTCCAGAATAGCGTAATGTTTGTTCTAACCGTCATATTGTTATTAAATTATGGTGATGTCATTATAATCTGGCTAACTTTTTTACTAATTCTTATGATGGTCCTGCCAAGAAAATTGGGAAAAAGTATGCAGGGTAGACAGAGTAAGCTCTCAAATCAAATGAAGTGTTTTACGCAGGTCATTCGTGATTATTTGTCAGGGTATGAAGTAATACGTGCCGCGAATATAGAAAACACGATTATAAGTAAATATAAAAATGAAAATATGCTTGTCACTTTGCGCAAATATGACAGGGATAATATTATTTCCTTAAGCGATAGTATTTCTTGTCTGCTTTCGTCCTTCATGCAGGTATCTATTATTTTTATTGGAGTGTTTTCTATTATCCGTGGAAATATGACTATTGGCACTTTGACAGCCCTGATTCAGCTATGTAATATGTTTACAACGCCCGTCTCTGCAATTATGCAAGATTTAAGTGAGATGAAGAGTGCGGAACCCATTGTAAAAAAAATAGAAGCTTATATTTGCCATAATGGGGAGACCCAAAACTGCCACCTCGGCAGTATTAATCGTGTCCGCTTGGAAGATATGTGTTTCCGATACCCATCTAAGCAAGAAAACACGCTTGAAATAAAGGAATTGGAATTCCAGAGAGGAAAGAAATATCTGGTGACAGGCAAGAGCGGCTGTGGGAAATCTACATTGCTGGGGCTGTTAGCTGGCTACTTCCAAGAATATGAGGGCCATATTTTCCTGAATGAAACAGAACTTCGTGATATAAGTGCAAATGATATTTATCAAAAGATTGCGGTTATTCACCAGAATGTTTTTTTGTTCAATGACACTATACTTGAAAATATACTGCTGGGACAAAAACATAGTGACGAGGATTTAGAACGAGTTTTAAAGATGAGTGGGATAGATTTGTTTATTGATACCATTCCCAGAGGTCTGAATGCGCGTGTTGGTGAAAATGGGAGAGAACTGTCTGGTGGTCAAAGGCAAAGGATCGCTATAGCGCGTGCACTAATACAAAAAAAGGAACTGTTACTCTTAGATGAGAGCATATCGTCTATTGACAAACAGACGGGGAATGATATAGAAAATAGAATTTTGAATATATCGGACGTAGCGGTAATCAATGTGTCCCATGACCTGAAAGAAGCATCATTGAGTAGATATGATGAGATCCTCTTTATCCAAGAAGGAAAAATCACGGAAATGGGGTCATATGGTACCCTTAGATCCAAAAACGGAGAATTTCAGAAGTATTTACTTTCATGTGGAAACTATAAGGAGGCGAGCCATGGAGATAACTCTTAAAAATGTATCTAAAAAGTTTGGTAACAAGTATGCGTTATCGGAGGTCAATTGTACGTTCCAAAGTGGCAGTATGATTGGAATTGTAGGTGCCAACGGAGCAGGAAAGTCCACACTGATAAAAATCCTTGCGACAATCTTGAAACCAGACAGCGGGGATGTGCTCCTGGATCATGTCAGCATCGTGCAGCATCCCCAGCATATGAAAAAAGTAATCGGATACCTTCCGCAGAACGTAGCACTATATCCAAACTTAAGTGCAGGTGAATTTTTATGCTATATGGCTTCTATAAAAGGACTCAATAAGAAGGAAGGAAAAAGACAGATTGAAGGTTTATTGCAGACGCTGCACCTAAAGGACGTTGAGCATAAAAGGCTTTCCCAGTTTTCCGGTGGAATGAAGCAGAGGGTGGGTATTGCAGTGGCCTTGTTGGGGAATCCCAAGGTCCTGGTGATAGATGAACCGACAGTTGGATTAGATCCGCAGGAAAGGATCACAATACGAAATCTTTTGGCGCAACAGGCAGAAAAGAGGATTGTAATTTTATCTACACATATTATATCAGACATTGAGGCAATCGCATCAGATATCTTAGTTCTGAAGTCAGGCAGGCTGCTCTATAAGGGAACTCCGCAAAAGCTTATTGGATTGGCAAAGGGAAGTGTTTGGAAATATATGGTTCCTAAAGACTGTAATATCGGTAGCCTGTCAGGAGTTAGCAGTTTTTTACAGACAGACCAGGGTATTAAGGTACGTCAGGTTGCAAGAGATAGACCGAGCATAGAAGCAAGGAAGGTAGAACCGACTCTAGAAGATGCCTGCATTTTTATGATGGAGGGGGAATCATCCTATGTTTAAAAGAATATATGGCATTGCAAAAGCTGACTTTTTGGAAAGGAGACGTCGCTTTTCGTTTATTATAATGATAGCGGTAGCTGTGATTAGCATATTTTTTTTCGTGCCTAATCCAGAGGCTTCCGTATCATCCATAACGATTAATCCCAATGAGTTTGCGCAGATGTCTGATATAAGCTGGATATTGTTCGCTACATCCATATGTGTTGGAGTATTCTTTCCCATAGTGGGGGGGACCTATATAAAAAATGGCGTGGAAACAGATCGAAAATATGGGCTTTCGGATCTAGCTCAGACGAGTGGTATTAAAAAAAGCGAATATATTTTCGGTAAGATTTTAGCCAATTTCTTTATATTATTAGTGCTACTGATTGTGCTTTTTTTGGGGTCCCTGTTCATGTCAGTGATCAAATTTCCAGGTGAAAGAATTCCAGTTAAAATGCTATGGGTGGTAGTCATCGGGTCATTGCCGAATCTAATATTTTGTGCAACCGTTGCAACTGGATTGGAGATAATCCCAATATTCAAGGGTAATATAGGTAGAAATGTGGGAACGATTCTGCTCTTTTCTATCATGATTGCGAATATTGTTTCCGCTGTTATGAAACCAATAAGTTGGATAGGTGAAATATTTGATATTACAAATTTGGCATGGAGTATCCAGAATATAGAAGATATTGTGTTCCCTATTAGTGGAAAACATGCAGATGTGGCAGTCCTGTCAGGAGGTATAGCCAATCATTCCGATAGCAGTCTGCCAGCGTTGATACTGGATGATATAGGTTTCTCAAAAGAATTTGTGGTTGGAAAGGTTTTCATACTGTTCCTTTGTTGTATTGTTGCCATGATTTTATCCAGTTGGGCATTCGATGAGAAAAGGGTATATAAATCAAAAAAGGCAAAGGAACTGAATCCTGATCGAAAAGCACTTAAAATAAGAAATTCTGTATCTAGGGAGTTAGGAATGCGATGCAGGAATATATCTTTGAGCTGGAAAGTAGTGTTGACATTGCTATGGGCGCTTATTTTCTTGTGCCAGTCCAAAACGGGCTATAGTATCGTATTTCCCCTGCTGTGTATAGGCTGCACTCCGTTGTTCGCTGATATAGGGTGCAGGGAATATCAATGTGGCATGAACACGGTACTGTCTATAACAAATACCAGATTCGTAAAACAACTGGTCGGTGAGTGGGTTTCTGCATTCATCATCTTCTTAGTTATGGTTTCCCCTTTGCTTTTTGGATTTATAAAAGAAAATGAGTGGGATAAAGGGATTGGCTATATCGGGTTGTCTATTTTGATTCCGTCTTTAGCCGCAATTTTAGGGGAATATACGGAGGGAAGTAGAGCGTTTGAGTTGATTTTCATAGTAATATGTTATACTATGCTTAATATCCCCTCGCTAATCATATCCATAACCATGGTGAAATGCAGTGTGCTTATATTCGTATCCGTCATTATGCTGCTAGTAGCTTGCGTGAAAAGAAGTAAATTATATGGTATAATGGAGAAAATAAGCGCGTCCTAAAAGGAGAATACAACCAGTAATGTTTAATATCGTAGTTTGTGATGATGAAAAGAAATTTAGAGAAAAGATGAAATGCTATATCCAGAGATATCAGGAAAGACATGATGTATGGTTCTGCATCAGGGAGTTTGCCGATGGGAATGAACTCATCAATAAGATGCCAAAGGAAATAGATATTTTATTTCTTGATATTAAAATGGAAGTCATGGATGGTATCAAGGCAGCGAAGAAAATTCGTTCCTTTAATGAATGGACACCCATCGTGTTTTTGACATCTGCAGTGGAGTACGCTTTGGAGGGATATAAAGTGGATGCGTTCGATTATCTGATCAAGCCAATTTCTTATGAGAAGTTTGATGTGGTTTTATCAAAAATACTCAAGAAAATCAGCATTAATAGAAACAAACCTTTGATGATTAAGAGCAATGATACATGGTATAGGATTAATACCAGCGAAATTGTTTTTGTGGAGATGTTAAGGCGCCACTGTATAATACATACAATGTATGAAACTTATGTGTCAACAAAAAGATTAAAAGATATAGAAAGTGAGCTGGATCAGGATAATTTTTTCAGATGTAATTCTGGCTATATCGTGAATTTTGATTACATTGAGAAAATTGTCCAGTCAGATATTTATCTTTCAAATGAAGATGTCATTACCGTCAGTCGGCCAAAGAAAAAAATGTTTATCACGAAACTCATGGAGTATTGGGGCGGAGAAATGTAATATGGAAAATATGTTTAGCGTAATAATAGCTGTACTGGAATTATTTATTTTGCTATATTACTTTCATGACTTTTCACACAGTACCAAAAGAAGTTTATGGAAACAATTATTCTGGTATATTTTTATTGTTATCATCAGTCTTTTTGCATGGAATATCTTTGATAACATAGTTATCAAATTTATATTTATGGATGTTTTTCTTGTTCTGGCTTTCATTCAGATATATAAGGAAAGCTTTTGGGTTACACAGCTGTATATTACGACGTACTTATTGGTTTCTCTTTTTTGTGAGGTCATGATAAAAACCAATGTTAAAACGTTGTTCTATAACGTGTATACGACAGATCTTCTGGTGTTTGAATTCACATGCATCCTTTTTACTAAATTTACAACCTTAATTTTACTTTTTTTCCTAAAGAAGATGTTGCAGAAATTAGTCCTAAAAAAAACCAATATTAAGGATCTGGGACTGATACTTTTGGAAATAGTGACTGGTATTCTGTTTTTTATTTTTGTAGGCTTATTTGTCAATAATGAATACAGAATTGCAAAAGAAATTGCAAGCCTGATTATGCGTTGCACTTTGTTGATTCTTATCTTTTTTATCGGTAGCTTGTACTATACAGAATATTTTATCAAAATGCACAACAAGGATATGATTGATGAAGAGGAATTAACATTGGCCAAAATACGTTCTGAGATATACAAAAATCAAATAGAAGATGCAGATAAGATTAGGAGCATGTACCATGATATGAAAAACCATATTTTAGTATTGAACGATGAGATGCTGGAATCAGAAGAGCAGGAAAAATATATATTGATACTGAAGAAAAAGATAGAAGAGTTTGATGATTATATACATACTGGTAACCAATATCTGGATATTATTCTCAAAGAAAAAATGAGGGTTTGCAAGGAAAATGATATCACATTAGATGTGCAGATAAATCTATGTGAAATTTCAGTATTAGATCCAGTGGAAATATGCGTGTTGTTTGGTAATCTTTTGGATAATGCCATAGAAGCTAATAAGTTTATAAGTGATCCACAAAAAAGAAACATAAGTATTACAGCCCATAAAAAGAACATGAGCTTTATGATTAGATTTATAAACCCCATGGAAAAACCATTGGCCTGGTCAAAAAATGGGCTTGCTACAACAAAGAAAGACAGTGCCTACCACGGCTTTGGAATGAAAAATATTATAAAGATTGTGGATGATAAGAATGGGCAATATTCTATTAAGACTGAGAATAATAAGTTTGTAATATGTATAATTCTTCCCCTTGAATGCTGATCTCTATCCTTATCAGACAAAGTGCTTTTTATTAAGGATCAAAATAAAAAAAATCTAAGGTTTCCATCAATGTTCCTTATGAGTTTGGGGCATACATACCAAAAACATTTTGAAAAAATAATATAAAATTATGGTTAAAAAATAAATGAACCAAATAATAAGAGTAATCAGTAGTAACTACACGAACTGGTTGCTCTTTTTCTATGTATTGGTTTCTGTCATTATTAAGATTTATAAAGCAAAAATAGTAAAAAAGTAGTACAAAAAGCATTATTATTTTAAAATATTGATAAGTAAGATAGCAAAAAAGTTAAAATAATATATTAACTGGTCAATTTTTTAGAAGATATGTCAAAATAGAAAATTTACGAAGATATAGTAAAATGTTAAAATGAGTTTACAGAAAAGAAAAAGTAAAACCTAAATAGGGAGAAGGAGAAGGAAAGATGAAACTAAAAAAAATAATAGCAGTTGCACTTGCAGCAGTACTTAGTTTATCTCTTATGGCTTGTGGGAATAGCGACGAGGTAGAAAAATCAACCGTTGATTCCATGACAGAGGTAGAAAAGGATCAAGGGGAAACACTAACAGGAACAGAGGATCTTCCAGTGTTAAAAGTAGCAGTGATGCCTTTTTTAAACAGTATTCCAGTTAAGTATATGATGGATCATGGGTTAGATGTGGAAAATGGTTTTAAAATTGAAACTGTGTATTTTGCCAATGGTGGAGCAATGAATGAAGCTCTTGCTGCAGATGAATGGGAAGTTGGTACTCTCAGTGCTGCAGCAGTCAATTCTCTTGCAATCTATGGAGCATATAACGTTGCTGATATCGGTCATTCAGAAGGAGGTCTATACACACTTGTTGCAGAAGATTCACCTATTGCAAAAGTAAAAGGAAGTAATCCTTCCTACCCAGATATATATGGTGATGCCGATACAGTAAAAGGATCTGTTATTGCAACGAATACAGGAACCATTTCACATTTAAATGTGATCAAATGGTTAGAAGCAATTGGGCTTACCATTGATGATGTTGAAATCGTAAGTATGGATTTCCCTTCTGCCTATCAGGCGCTTCTAACAGGAAACTGCGATATTGCCGCTTTAAATCCTCCAACATCTTACCAAGCAGAAGAGGAGGGATACGTTGTATCCTCTAGTTTAACAACACTTCAAGTCCCACAGTATGATTCCATTATTTCTTCTGCAAAAGCCCATGATGAAAGAGCAGATGTGGTTACCAATTATATCAAGGCCTTCTTTCAGGCCACAGATGCACTTTATGCAGATCCAGAAATGGCTACACAGTTATTATATGACTGGTATACAGAAAATGGTTCCGACACCACTATGGAAAGTTGTGCCATTGAGATTGAAACAAGACCTTTCGTCACATCAGAGGAAGCAAAGACCATTACCATTGGTGAATCTTGCAAAATCACTGGAGAGTTCTGGGTATCACAAAAATTACTAGTAGAAGAAAAATATCCTGAAATTGCTAAGCACATTGATGATAGTTTGGTAAAAGCGGCATTAGGATACTAAAGAGTCTTTATAAGAAATACATTTCAGGGAGCGCTTTAAAACGTTCCCTATTTTAAAAAGCGAGGAGAAACGTCATGAGTGAATTTGAAAAGAAAAGACGAAAAGATAAGATGAAAATAACGGCCATTTCAGGGATATCTTTATGCTGTTTCTTTATCATCTGGTATGTATGTACCGCAATTTTGCATTTGAAACCAGATTATATCTTACCTAGTCCCATACAGGTATTGCAGGCATTCTACGAAAAACTTGGTACGAAAGCACCAGATGGGGCAACCTTGTTTGGTCATATTGTAGCCAGTCTTAAAGTAGCTTTTACTGGCTATCTTCTAGGAGCATTATTCGGGGTTCCCCTCGGCATTGCTATGGCATGGTTTAGAAGAGTAGACATGCTTGTAACTCCCTTATTTGATTTAATCAGACCTGTACCAACCATTGCATGGATTCCGCTTATGATCTTATGGTTTGGTATCGGCCTTGGAGCTAAGGCTGCAATTATTTTTGTATCTGCATTCGTACCATGTGTCATCAACTCTTATGCAGGAATCAAACAGACAAAAGCAGTTCATTTATGGGTTGCTCAGACCTTTGGTGCATCTAGAAAAGAAATGTTATTTACAGTAGCTATCCCAACAGCATTGCCCATGATCTTTACTGGTCTTAGAATTTCCCTGGGTACGGCATGGATGACCTTATGTGCAGCTGAAATGTTAGCTTCTAATAAGGGGCTTGGATATATGATTCAGTTGAACAGAACCATTGCACGTGCAGATCTTATTATTGTTGCCATGTTAACCATCGGTATCATTGGAACAATCATGACCGGTGTATTAAATAAGCTGGAAGGGAAGCTTGTGAAAGGGGGAAGAAGATCATGAAAAAGAAATTCGATCCAGAAAAAGTCCTTTATGCAACCGCATCCATTGTCTTTTTCTTTGTGGCATGGTGGTTTATTACAACATTTACTCCAGCCAAAAACACAACTCCTGGACCAGTTGAAGTATTCGTTTTGTTGATCACATCTTTTACAAAACCAATTGGTGAATATGCGATTTTAGGACACTTGATCGTTAGCATGCGAAGAGTATTAGTAGGCTTTGGCTGTGCAACCATTCTTGGTATTATCCTTGGAATTGCAATGGGATCATCAAAATATGCAGAAGCAATCTTTAAACCTATTTTTGAATTATTAAGGCCTATTCCACCCATTGCTTGGATCTCTCTTGTCATTCTTTTCTTTGGTATTGGAGAGCTTCCAAAGTACATTATTTGTGGTATTGGTGCTTTTACAAATGTCACCTTGAATTCCTATACAGCGGCTAAGAATGTTGATCTCCAGTTGATTGGCTGCGCAAAAATGTTAGGAACAAGTGAAAGAGGAATCTTTTTACGAGTCATATTACCATCTTGTACGCCACAGATCTTTGCTGGAATGCAGGTTGGATTATCAACGGCATGGATGGCTGTGCTTGCTGCCGAAATGGTTGGAGCCCGTGAAGGCTGTGGCTGGTTGATTCAAAGAGGTAGTGATACCTTAAATATTACCTTGGTTATGGTTGGTATGATTGTTATCGGAACAGTAGGTCTAATACTGGCAACCGTAATGAGAGCTGCTGAGAGGAGGTTATGTTCATGGAATGTGATGGGCGAGTAAAAGAAAACAGGATGATTGTAGCGAAAGACGTGAAAAAAACATTTGAAAGTATGGGAAACGTTAATGAAGTTGTAGAAAAGGTAAGCTTGGAAGTCAAAGAAAATGAATTTGTTGTTTTATTTGGACCAGGCCAGTGTGGAAAGACCACCTTATTAAATCTCATTGCTGGTCTTGAACTTCCCACAGAAGGAAAGGTATTCGTGAATGGGAAGGAAGTAACAGGACCTGGACCAGATAGGGGGGTAGTATATCAGACAACTGCATTATTTCCCTTTTGCTCTGTCATGGGTAATGTGGAATTTGGACCTAAGAGCCGTGGTATTGATAAGAAAACCAGAAGAGAACGTGCACAATATTTCATTGATCTTGTAGGACTTACCGGATTTGAAAAAAGTTTCCCCAATAGATTATCAGGGGGTATGAGACAGCGTGTTGGGATTGCCCGAGCTTACGCAAACAATCCTAAGGTTATGTTGATGGATGAGCCATTTGGGCACCTCGATGCACAGACAAGATATATGATGGAAGAAGAATTACAGAACATCTGGCAGAAAGAAAAAAGAACTTGCGTATTTGTGACCAATAATAGTGAGGAAGCAGTATATCTTGCCGACAGAATTGTTATACTAACCAATACTCCAACACAGATCAAAGCAGAGATCGAAGTAAATCTTCCAAGACCACGTAAATATAGTGATCCTGAATTTTTGAAGATCAGACGTCAAATAGAAGATATTTGTGAAGAGACCTTATAGAAAATAATCGGAGGATAAAAATGGGCACAGAAGAAGTAAAAGTAAAGGTTTCCCATATGACAAAACAGTTTGGTGATTTAGTAGTTTTAAATGATATTTCCTTTGATGTTAAAAAAGGAGAGTTTTTATGTGTTGTAGGTCCTACAGGATGTGGGAAAACCACCTTTTTAAACTGTCTTACAAAACTAAAAGCATATGAGTTAACTGGCGGGGAAATCTTAATCAATGGTGAACCAGTGGATTTACAAAAACATAATATTGCATATATTTTTCAGGAATATTCATCCTTCCCATGGGCGACAGTGGAAGAAAACATTGCCTATGGATTAAAAGTAAAAAATGTATCCAAGGAGATTAGTAAACAGAGAGTAGAAGAGATGTTGGATATGGTTGGCCTTAGAGAATATAGAAATTACTATCCAGACCAGTTATCGGCAAGTATGCTCCAAAGAGTCAGTATTGCACGTGCTTTTGCAGTACAGCCAGAATTATTATTGATGGATGAGCCTTATGGACAGCTTGATAACGAGCTACGTTACAAACTAGAGGATGAGTTGATCTCCTTATGGCAGAAAACAGGTACTACAATCATTTTTATTACCCATAATATTGAAGAAGCCGTTTATTTAAGCCAACGTATTTTGGTTCTCACCAATAAACCTACTTCCATAAAGAAAGAAATCGTAAATGACCTACCCCGTCCAAGGGATGTAACGGATATTGAATTTAATAAACTCCGCGATGAAGTGACAGATTTAATTAAATGGTGGTAAATATGAAAAAACAAAAAAAACCTAATATTATTCTATTTATGGCGGATCAACTTCGGTTTGATGCCATAGGATGCTATGGAAACACACAGGTTCGTACCCCTAATATTGATAGTATTGCATTAAATGGCAGTACGTTTGATCATCATTTTATTCAAAATCCTGTATGTTCTCCATCTCGTTGCAGTATTTTAACGGGAAGATATCCCAAAAACCATGGAACAAGAGATAATGGTATTCCATTAAGGGACGAAGAAGTAACGTTTCCAGAGGTGCTAAGAGAGAATGGTTATTTGACCGCAGCGATTGGAAAAATGCATTTTACAACACAATTCGTACCAAAAGAAAATGAAGAAGACGATTGGCCAGAAGATCGATATGGATTCGATGTGGTTCATACAAGCTGCGATTGTAAAACAGGAGAATATTTGAACTGGTTAAAAGAGGTTAGCCCTAAGGATTATAAAGAAGTAAAGATGCAGGGAGAGCGAAAAGCAAAAGAAGATCGTGCCTCAGCAGCAGATAAAGATGCCAGCGGTCCACCTCAGGTATATCAAAGTGAAATCGATCCAGAATACCATCAGTCATCATGGATTGCAGATCAGACCGTCACATTCATAGATGAAGTACCAAAGGATAAACCGTTCTTTGCCTTTTGTTCTTTCGTTGATCCTCATCATCCATTTGATCCTCCAGCACCATATTCCAAAATGTATGATCCTACAACATTAGAGCCACCTATTTATCAGGAAGGTGAATTAGAAGATAAACCGCCTCATTTTAGAAAACACCGTTGTGGACGTGGATTTAGCAATGAAAAATATGATTACCGTAAGTTAAGTTCTCAGGATTGGGGGAGTGTAAAAGCCGCATATTATGCAATGATCACCTTAGTGGATGAAAGTATTGGAAAGGTATTAAAGGCCATAGAGGATAAAGGCATGGAGCAAGATACTCTCATCTTGTTTACCAACGATCATGGTGAGCTATTAGGAGATCATGGTTTATTGTTCAAAGGTCCATTTCATTATGATTGCTTGATTAAAGCACCTATGATTATGAAATGGCCAGGAGTCATTCCAAAGGGATCTAGATATCAACAGATTACAGAGCATGTGGATATTATGGCGACTATTTTGGATTATGCTGGAATAAGGCCGCCACTTGGGATGCAGGGGATGTCAATGGCACCGATCCTTCGAGGGGACAGTGGCGCAGGTAGAAAATATGCCTTAACTGAATTTAATTGTTTTGATTGGGGGCTCAATCTTAAGACAATAACAGGAAGGGATTATAAACTTACCTATTATGCTGGAGAGCAGTTTGGAGAGCTATACGACCGAAACTTAGATCCTCATGAATTTAAAAACCTCTGGGATCATGAAGAGTATCGAGAGGTAAAAGAATCTATGTTGAAAGAATTAATGAATAGAATAATAGAAACAGAAGATACATTACCACTTCGTATAGGTAAATATTGAGAAACGAGTTGCTAATAGGCCAGAGGGATAGAAGAACAGCCCTCTGGCATAAGTGGTTGTATTTGGAGCATTTTAATAGTACAATCTTATTACGAAGTGATGGAATCTTATGGGGAAGATTTTATGAGAAAAATGATTGGAAAAATCAAAGCTTGGATCAACAGCATACGGACACAGATATTGCTAATTATGATTATTACCAATGTCATTATCATTGGTTTGCTCTCCCTTGGTGCTTTTCAATATTATAAAGAGTCTTTTGTTGAGGAGATAGGAACCAATAGGTCTGATGTATTAAGCCAGATTGCGGATAGGGTAAAGAGTTTTAAAACCAATGCATATACAGTCTCAAATTTATATTACTATGATGACTTATTCCGTCAATATACTCAAAACCTTACAAAGGCTAATGAAAAAGAATTTATGAACTATATGGATGAATTAACTTCACAATATAAGGTATCCTTTCATCAGATCAATCTAGATTTTTACGTCGTTTATTTATCTCGTAATGGAGTTGGATATTGTTCAGATCATGTTCCAGACAACTACGATTATATGAATCCAGAAATCAAAATCTGGTATAGTGATTTATACAATGCCAGAGGAGATATTGTGGATGTAGCGTGTTACCGAGATAAAATGTTGAATATCAATTCTTTTTGCGCAGCTAGAACCGTATTAGATGAGCAGGGAGAAATCATAGGATATTTAATGATCAATATCGATGAAAGGCAGATATATGATACCTATCAAGACGTAATATCTAGTGGAAGCAATATTTATATTGCTGATGATAAGGGAAGTATTGTCTCAAGTAATGTTTCAGGGATTATAGGTTTTGACTATTTTAATATGAATAATTTGAAGGAAATGTTTGGTGAGAAAGTCTATATCATCACAAAGAATACTAACCGTACAGCGTTATTCACTAAGAATTATGAACCCGTTTCAGGGTTTACCGTATTTGAAGAAATTGAATTACATGGTTTGCTGACACCCATCCTTCGTGTAGAAAACATGGTTATTATCTTTGCACTGTTGGCATTAATGTTTGGACTTGCAATGGCCTGGACTGCTTCAAAACAAATCTCTTCCCCCATCATTCGCCTTGAGAAACATATTCAGAATGTGGAAGCTGGGAACCTAGATGAAGTATTTCAAGTTCACGGGTATACCGAAATAACGGCCTTAAATGATGGCATGCAGAGCATGTTAATGAGAATAAGAAGCTTAATGGAGCGAGAAAAAGAAAAAGAGGAACAGAAAAGAAAAATTGAAATGAATCTTTTACAGGCTCAGATCAACCCACATTTTATGTATAATACTTTATTTTCAGTCAAGTGTATGGTAGACATGGAAGAAAATGAAAAAGCTTCAGAAATGATTTCTTTGTTTATTCAGTTATTACGTAGTACATTATCTAATCCAGAGGAGATGGATACTGTTGAAGCACAGATGGAAGTAATCAAACAGTATATCGATCTTCAAAAGTTTCGCTATGCAGAAGGATTTGATGCCATTGTTGAATATGATGAAAGCATTGCAAACAAGAAGCTTCCTAAATTATTAATTCAACCATTAGTTGAAAATGCCATCTTCCATGGTTTAGAGTCGTCGGGATCCGATAGACTTATCATTGTTATTGTACGTCCTTTTGGGAAAGACATCTGTATTGAAGTAGAGGATAATGGGATCGGCATGACAGAAGAGATGGTAGATAAGATGTTGAAGGAAGAGATCAAAACAGATAGACCTCATATTGGGATTAAAAATGTGAATGATCGAATAAAGCTTCGTTTTGGAGACCAATATGGATTAAGTATTGAAAGTACTGTAAATGTTGGAACAAAAATTAAAATTATGGTTCCAGCAATAGATTGAGGTGAAGGCATGTTCAAAGTATTAGCAATCGATGATGAAGCTCCAATAAGACAATGGTTGGAGTTTTGCATCAATAAAATAGATAAATTCCAAGTAGTAGGAGTGGCATCTAATGGAAAAGAGGCATTGGAACTGTTTAAAAGCAAAAGACCTGATATTGTAGTGACGGATATTGAGATGCCAGGAATGACTGGCCTTGAAGTCTTGAAACAAATGCAGCTTATAGATTCTGAATTTTATGCCATTGTATTAACCAGCCACGAGGATTTTTCCTATGCCAGGCAGGCGCTTCATCTTGGTACTGCTGAGTATATATTAAAAACTGAAATTTCAGATATATCTTTGACGGAGGTCTTGCAAGAGGCTTCCAGGCATATTAGTGAAAGCAGCAAGAATAGTCCTACAATTTATGAACATGGCAAGAGAAATCATTTTCTTCAAAGTATTGCCTTAGGCAAACATAGTATGCCTGTAGATGAGCTTGAATTGAAAAATTACAATATTCCTCTGGTAGAAGGGAATGTCATTGCCTTAGATATTTTAAATCTTGATTCTGCTTTGAATAGCCAAGAAATATTAAAAAATCTAAAAGGTCTAAAGAATGTTACATCCTTTTCTTTTGGATTTGATCATACCATCGTGTTGGCAAATCCCACATTCGAAACGAAAGAAGAGATGAAAAGGACATTCATTCGTACTTGTGAAGAAACAGTGGATCATCAGGCGTGTTATATGGGGATTAGTGAGATTGGAAATTCTTTATGTGTGGTTCATAAAGTCATTCAGACAGCAAGGCAACGCTGCAGTCTATCCTTCTACGCTGCACAGAAGCATGTATTTTATGAAGAAGTGGGATTGAAGGAAGAAATCAAACATGGAGAAGCCTATAAAGCCTCTTTTAGTAAAGAGTTATTAGGACAGGAATATACAAAGGCAATCGAGACAAAAAATAAAATGATCCATGATGTGATCAAGGAGCAGCCAACGGACATTGAACAGATGAAAAAGATGATGGGATTTTTTTCAACATCACTTCTACATTTCACGAAAGATGATATTCCTGAGATAGAAAACCAAGTGGCTACAGTAAATAGGCAGATTCAAGATGCAAGTTGTATGGACGAACTTTTAACTACCATGAATTCTGTATTTCTTTCTTTTGAAAAAAAGACAAAGATGAGACAGGATTATTCTTCAGGAATTATGGATGCCATCAGTTATATGGAGAAGCATTACTCAGAAAAAATAACTTTGGCCATGGTGGCAAATGTGATTTCTTTTAGTCCAGAGTATTTTAGCCGTTTATTTATGAAAGAAACGGGAATGAATTTTGTGGTTTATTTAAATAATATTCGTATGAAAAATGCAGTCAAGCTTTTGGAAACTACAAATCTAAAAGTATATGAAATTGCCGAAAAATCTGGATATTCCAGTTTAAGTTACTTCTCCACTGCTTTTAAGAAGAAGTTTGGGCAAAATCCATATGAATATCAGATGAATGCGAGAAAATAGGAGGGAGAAGATCCATGATGATCTTTATATTTACATTAATTAGTTTTTTAGCTTCCGTCGTCGGTGCAATATGCGGTATCGGTGGAGGTGTCATTATTAAACCATTGCTTGATGCATTTCAGCTTATGGATGTCAAGACCATTAGTTTTTTATCTGGATGTACAGTATTAGCAATGAGTACATATTCTGTTGGAAGAGCGGCTATTTCTGGCGATTCAATGGTAAATTATAAACTTGGAACACCATTGGCCATAGGGGCGGCCATAGGAGGTATTGTTGGAAAATCACTGTTTCAGGTATTATTGGGCATGTTTCCTGAAAATTACGTGGGATTTGTCCAAGCAGTCTGTTTATTATTGATTACTGCCGCAGCACTGTTTTATACTTTAAATAAAAAAAAGATAAAAACCAAAGTCATGACTCAAATTCCAGTATGTTTGATCATAGGATTATTACTCGGTATGATGTCTGCTTTTCTAGGAATTGGAGGAGGACCAGTGAATTTAGTGGTTTTGTATTTCTTTTTTTCAATGACACCAAAAGAAGCAGCTCAAAACTCCCTATATATTATTCTATTTAGTCAGATCACCAGCTTGCTGAATACCATTGCCACAGGTACAATTCCAGCATTTCCTCTAATGATTATGATCGGTATGGTTGCAGGGGGTCTTGCAGGAGGGATGATAGGTAGAAAAGTGAACAAGAAAATCGATGACAACATTACAGAGCGAATGTTTATCTATGCTATGATTGTAATTATAGGAATAAATATTTATAACTTAGTGGGATTTATCCATTAAGAGAATGGTTCCTCTTTTTGCTTGATACTCCCCTACAAATGACTGGGTAAAGGGAAGTATCAAATGCGAATTAATAGTATTTCTTTTTTCATACTTAATTTTCGAAGTGCTGCAAAGTGGATGAGTAAGCATCTGCTTTGCAGCACTTTCTTTATGGTTAAGGAAGAAGCTTCCATATTATTTCCTTACTGAAGAAAGATGTAGTACGGGAAATCTTTCTGAGATAGAGTGATATTGGTGTACTGAAGGGGGAATAAAACATTCCACTTG
>DVLR01000107.1 GCA_018715425.1 Candidatus Merdenecus merdavium | reverse complement strand
CAAACTTCAGGACCTTGCTCGATTCTAGTCACGCATCGCCAGACAAATTCTTTTCTACCATGAATATTCCAATAGGTTCTCCTATAAATATCGCCACAATCTCCACAGAAGGTAATGGCACTTAAAGCGTACTTGCTGCTGTAAATTCTTTTGTTCTTACCTTCTCCTGTGTAGATATTGCTTAGAATCCGGTGATTGACCCATATTGACGAATGCAACATCCTTTAATTGTTTTTTTTCCCAACTCATATTTCATACCCCAATTCTGCAAGGTAGGCGTTTAGCTCTTTCGTTCTATCATCACGCTCTTTTAATATCGCAGTTAGTGAGTTGTTGTATTTATCCCAAAGGATTTCAATGCTTTTAGACATTTCTAAAAAGTGCTGTTCAATATGGGAATTTAACATTTTTTCTATTGTACCAAAGAACTGATTCAAGATTATGTCACGAGCTTTTTCGTCTGGAATTTCTTCTCTTGCTTTATCTGCAAGGTCGCCCATTCTTCGGTCGATTGCTCTTATATCTTCTTTTAACAGTTTTATTTCTTTTTCAATAGCAGTAAAAGCTGTTAATTGTTCTTCAACTTCATTTAGTTTTTGCACAGCTTTGTTATACTTTCTTTCTGCCTCAGCCACAACATTTTCAAGATTTTTGCGATAATCACCAGTTTCACCAGCTTTAATAGATTCTTTTAACGATTTTCTTACTTGGGTCAGATTCTTATTAGCTTGTGTTTTTTGCGCTGAAAGAGTTTTCTTTTCTTCTTTTAATTGTTTAATTCTGTTTGCTTCCTCATCATTAGAATCTTCTGCCGTTAACATTTGATTATACTTTGATTCAAGAGTTGCAATTTGTTCTGAGTTTTGCAATTTTTTAGAGATAACTTCTGGAAACTGGCTTGCAACAATATATTCATCTGAAATAAGTTCGGCGTTCCAACCAGAATTTTCGATACTGCAAAGGTCTGAATAAACCTCGCTCCAAAACCCTGCAAAAATTCCTTCAATTTTATGTTTATCAAGCATTTGTAAACGGCAAGTACTTTCCAGCAAAAAATGGCATTTAATTTCCAGCACTTTTTGGCAAATAAAATCCAGCACTTTTGCTTTTAGCACCCCACGGATTTCTCCGTGGGTTTTGCTTTAAGATTTTATACCGTTGGAAATTCTCCATGCCACATTTCATAATCCGGTATTGCGATGTTGTGTTCTATCAATGCTGTTTCAAGCTGATGGATCCGTTCTTTCAAAAGTTTGTTGGTTTCTTCCTCGCTGTCGCACATGCCACGGAGGATGTCTGCAGCCTCTAGTGCAGTTTCTAAAGTAATTTTATGATTCATCGTCATCTACTCCTCTGCTTTCTAAAAATGATTTTCGGTTTTCTAATCGATAGCTTTTCCCTGCAATCTGTATCCTGTCACACCGGAAAGACAGCCGGTCCAGTATGGCTGTAGCCAGTGCTGCATCATCCAGGAATTCAGCCCATTCTTCAAATCCCTTGTTGGTTGTAATTATAATGGATGTCTGTTCCTGTAGCTCAGATATTAACTGAAAGAACAGATTTCCTTCTGTTGCAGTTATGGGAAGATAGCCGACCTCATCAATCACCAGAAGATTCGATTTATGGATCCGGTTCATTTTTGCCCGGCTTCTGCGGTCAATCTCTGATGTGCGCAGGCACTGCATTAAGGACTGCATCGTTGTATAACTGACCTTATATCCTTCTTCACAGGCATGATAGGCAAGTGCTATGGCTATATGCGTCTTTCCTACACCGGGAGGACCTGAAAGTACGAGATTGTAAAGACCATCGATCCAGGTTAATTCTGTTAACTGGTTCAGCTGCTTCTTCGTAATGGATTGACTGAAATTCAGATCGAAGTCCTTCAGATATTTCGGATACGGAAAGCCAGCTTCCTTTATCCGTTTTTCTTTTGCCTTATCCTGACGATAACGGATTTCACTTCCAAGGATATTTCGTATAAATGTAACATAGCTTTCTTCCTCTGCTTCAGCTGAATGAATCAGCTTTTCCAACTCATTTTTTGTATGTACCAATCCAAGTGTTGTGGCATAGGTCCGGATTTCCTGTAGATTATCCATTTACAACACTCCTTTCCATTGCCTGCTCATATACACTCAGGTCTCTTATTTCAGGTGCATTCCCGCGATACTTGGATGGAAGTGCTGCTAACTTTTCTTTCTTTTTGGGTTCTGTTTTCAGTTGGGCAAGGTAAATAATACTCGACTTTAAATCTCCGGCAGAATACAGTTCTTTTTCGGAACAGTAGTGCAGCCCATGAATCAGCAGTTCGGTATTCCAATCCTCAAACAGTTGTCGGATAGCTCCCAGCTGATCCCTGTAATAACGGGGCTTTTCCTGATGTATGTGTTCTAAGAACGGGGTTACAAGTCTATCCTCCTGAAATAACTGCTGTATCATCCGTTCCTGTTCCAGCAGTGACTTATTCGTATCACGGTCATTCCGTTTTTGCCCAATCAGTTTTCCTTTATCGTGGCAGAGCGGATGTGTTGCATATATTTCCCCTGTCAATATATCAGTGACAGAGATGCTTGCTTCTTCGACCACCATAAATACTTTTTTCCCAGGGCTGTACGTTCCTTTTGGAACGCGGTAACGGTTCCCTTTCTTCACCTCCGAATGACAGTATATCATTCGAAGATGTTCTATAATAGTTGCTGGATTTTATTTGCCTAAATCTGCTGGTTATAGTTTACCACTTACACATTGTTTGTGATTTAAAAGTATCAACAAAATTAGCCATTAGTTCTTTGCGACGTTTAAGTATCCGTATCAAAAATATCCATCAATACATCTTCATCCTTTAAGACATCTGAATAAATTGGCAACCCTGTTTTATCATTTCGACTTTCGTCTAGTTTTCCATTTATATATGGGAAGGAGAAATCTCTATCTACTACTAATGTAAAGGGTATTTTCAATTCCTTCAGTAGAAAATAAGGATACTTTACATTTTCCACACCACCCGCATCCAAAAAACTCACATCTGCACTTTCATCTTCTATTTTGGGTTTTATTAACTTTTCAAATACCTGACAATCATTTTTACTTTCTCCAACTACAACATATTTCGAAAAGAAAAAATCACTGTTTCTATAATTGAAAAATTGGTAATGCTTAAATTCCGTAATTCCATATCTTTCCCAAAAATCTCTTGGTATCTGGCTTATTTCCGAGAAAAAACCCCTATTTACATCATTTTTTCTTCTTACCAATATAATGTTTTCGTGTTCCAACTCGTCTACTAAAACAGTCGAATGAGTTGTAAAAATTGTCTGTGTTTCATTATCTTGTAATTGTTTTTTTAATGACATTATAAATCGTTTTTGTGCTTGAGGATGAAGATTTGTTTCTGGTTCTTCTATGCCTAATATAATATTACCTTTTTTCATTAAAGCATTTGCCCTATGCATTGCAATAACAGCCAAACTTTTTGTTCCACTCCCCCACTCTTGTAAAAGATAATTTGAACCATATTCATTTAAAGAAAACTTCACTTCTTGAAGCAAGACTGTATAATCTATATTTTCTGGAAAATCGATTTTAAAATCAACACTTTTATTTTGCATATACAACTGATTTATCTCTTTTTCAAGTTTTGATAGCACTGTACTATGAATCTTTTCCGTGGCTTTTCTCACGTGTCCAGAAATGTTATCTTTACGTTCTGTGTACTGAGCGGTGTAGCTTTTAATCAATTGCTTGAAAATAGAATCATCAGTCCATCTAACATCTTTATTTGTTCTTCCCGCTGGTATATATACATACATAATGTCCATAGACAACTCATTTACAAATAAATCATCCACATTTATTGTTTCTCTTCCTTTTAAAATGACGTATTTCTTTTTGTTCTCGCTATATGAATAACTAAATCGAACAGTAAGTGTATCTTCTACTCTTTTTTCTAAATAAACGGATTTTGATGGTATGTCAGAGAATACTATAGTGATATATGTATTGTTTCTTGGAGCAAATTGGTGTCTTTTTTTAATAAAAGAGTTTTCTTCATATTTATAATTTAAAACTGCATTTAAAGCTCTAAGCACAGCTGTTTTTCCTGCGTTATTTTCTCCAACCACAGCATTAATATTACTCATTTGAAATGTAGCTCTTTTTATTGAGCGAAATTTTTCTATTGTTACTTCTTCTACTCTCATCTGTTCTCCTTGTTTATATACTATTTCGCACTTCTGT
>DVLR01000106.1 GCA_018715425.1 Candidatus Merdenecus merdavium | reverse complement strand
TAGTGGAGTTATCTGGCAAAGTGGTCAGTTTACACCAGCATCTAGTGGAGCACTGGCATTAACGTTAGCTAGAGGGCCTAGAAGTATTTGTATTCAAGCTGCTCAAGAAGCATTAAATGGAGCATCTAATGTAGGCGATCGCCTCTTTTTCCATGTTGCCAATGGAAGAGATGGATTGATTATAGGGAATCACGTATTTTATTAATAAAGCATAAAAAAACCCCTTAATTTCATGAATGGAATTAGGGGGTTCCTTTATGTTCCGTTTATTTCTAAGCATGATTTTTGTACTTGATGCATATACTACCTATAGAAATTACATAGTTTCCAAAGGAGTGAAGGAATTGGCTGAGTATAGAAGGTTTGTATCCTATATGTATCAATACGATGAGGATACAAAAGGTGGAAATGCTGGATTTGCAAAGGTAGAAACGAGAAACGGAACGTGTAGGATATCTATCCATGTAAGGGGAGTATTTCTTGGACAAAATGAAAGTTGTACGGTTTATGGTTTAGTGGAAGACGGAAGAAGGATGATTGCAATTCCTCTAGGAGAGTGTAAGCCGAAGAATGGAATCATCGAACATAAGCTGGTAACTCCATCAGAACGAATGGGAGAATCAGACTATTCTTTTTCAGATATTATAGGTATTTATGTAGATACTGGAAGAAGTAAAACTTATGCCACTACGTGGGCTGAAAAAAGATTGATTCTTTCAAGAATGATAAAACTAGAAGACTATGAAAAAGAACGTAGAGGGAATAGGAATGAATCAGAAACCAAAGATGATGGGATCAAGAAGTCCACACATAGAGAACCAGAGCTTCATGTGGCAGAAAAAATCTTATCTATGGAACAGATTAAAAGTGATCTTGGAATAAAAAAGAAGATCAATAGTGAGTATCAATGTAATGAACCCGACGAAGAATCTATTGCAAAGTATGAAGTTTTACAAAAGAAATTATTAGAAAAAGAAAGTTTAGAAAAGGAAAACATAAAAAAAGAAGATATAAGAAAAGAAGATATAGAAAAAGAATACATAGAAAAAGAGATAGAATTAACCAGTGATGCAAGAGAAGAAAGAATAAGTAAAAACGAGGAAAATGACGTAGAAGCAAAGACGGATGAAGAAGATATAGAGACAGTAAAAGATGATTTGGAAGAACAAGGGTTAGCACAGCCCTATGAAGAAGAATATGAAGAAGAAGAACCAGATGAGAAAGATGAAATCTTACAAAAGTGGGAGCGTTTACAAAGTCACTACAAGCGAATTCGACCTTTTCAGGATGATGAAATCATGGAATGTATACAAATAGAACCAAAGGATCTGGTTCATCTTCAAAAAGAGGAATGGGTACTGGGAAATAATAGCTTTTTACTACATGGTTACTTTAGCTATAGATATCTAATCATGGGCAGAACAATGGTAGATGAAAAATCTAAAATTATTTTAGGTATTCCAGGTGTTTATCAACAACAAGAGAGGGTCATGGCCAATATGTTCGGATTCCCTTACTTTAAGCCAGCAAGCAATCAAGAATTAAAACCAGGAGTATTTGGATACTGGTGCAAAACTGTAAAATAAAAAGATAAGATGGGTGCTATTTAGATGATGGTGCCTTTCTTTTTTTGCTTAAGGGGGCTATTCATCAGCTATAAAAAAGTATATAATGGTACAAGAATATAAAATTAAGTAGGTGTAATGGTAATGGACAACCACGAAAGATATATGAAAGAAGCACTAAAGCAGGCGAAAAAAGCGTATGATATTGAGGAAGTACCAATTGGATGTATTATTGTTCATGAAGGTAAAATCATTGCTAGAGGATATAATCGGAGGAATATTGATAAAAATACGACATCCCATGCAGAGATGATTGCCATCAAAAAAGCCAGTAAAAAACTTGGAGATTGGCGTTTAGAAGAATGTACCATGTATATTACGTTAGAGCCTTGTCAAATGTGTGCAGGTGCAATTGTACAGGCACGTATTCCTAAAGTAGTCATTGGGAGCATGAATCCAAAGGCCGGTTGTGCAGGTTCCGTGATCAACTTGCTTCAGATGCAAGAATTCAATCACCAAGTGGATATTGTGCAAGGGATCTTGCAAGAAGAGTGTAGTCATATGTTGAAGGACTTTTTTACAGATTTAAGAAAAATGAAAGCCTTAGAGAAGAAAAATATTTGACAGATAGGGAAATAAAGAGTATAATTAACAACGCATATCTTATTAAAATGATATAATAGTTTTTAAATTCGTTATAAAGTTTCCGTGCAGCTGGGGCGGTAGCGGTGTCCTGTACCTTCAATCCGCTATAGTAGGGGTGATACTAATCTGAGGGCATTTTGCTGTAGAGCAGCCCTTTATAAGTGGCGATGACGTTTGGGTCTTACGCAACAGGAATCTATGAATCGTGTCAGGTCAGGAATGAAGCAGCACTAAGTAGAAGCTCTTGTGTGCCGTGAGGGTGCCTGGACTGAGTTAACTGTAAAGGTAACGTCTGGGGCAGGTGTTCGAAGTGCAGTGCACGGATTAAAATAAATATAATAAGCAAAGATGCTTCGTTTACTTGAAAGAATTCAAGACTTAAACGGAGCTTTTCTTTTTATGGAAGATGAAACCAGTAAATAAGTACATCCAAAAGAACCTTGGAAATAGTAAGGAGAGATGCAAGTATGTCAAAGATAAGAATTGGAATTGTAGGATATGGTAATCTTGGAAAAGGTGTAGAATTGGCTCTTAAACAGAACGAAGATATGGAACTTGTTGGAGTCTTTACAAGGCGTGGATCAGATTCTGTAGAAACAAAAACCGGTGCTCCAGTCTATGGAGTCGATGCAGTAAAAGATTATCAGGATAACATTGATGTGATGATTTTATGTGGCGGAAGTGCGACGGATCTGCCAGAGCAATCACCAAAGCTTGCTAGAATGTTTAATATTATCGATAGCTTTGATACTCACGCAAAAATACCAGAACATTTTGCTGCTGTTGATGCAGCAAGTAAAGAAGGTGGTAAACTCAGCATCATCTCTGTTGGCTGGGATCCAGGGCTCTTTTCTTTAAATAGACTCTATGCAGAAGCGATTCTTCCAAAAGGAAGTACTTACACCTTCTGGGGTAAAGGAGTAAGCCAAGGGCATTCAGATGCTATTAGAAGAGTTGATGGCGTAAAATATGGCATCCAATATACGGTTCCTGTAGAAGACGCCATGGAGCGAGTTCGTGCTTGTGAATATCCAGATTTAACTACTAGGGAAAAGCATAAGAGAGTATGTTACGTAGTGGCCAAAGAAGGTGCTGATCAAGAGAAAATCAAATCCGAAATTGTAAATATGCCAAATTATTTTGCCGATTACGATACCACAGTAACCTTTATAACAGAAGAGGAATTTAAGAGTAATCATACCAAAATGCCACACGGTGGATTTGTTATGAGAAGTGGTAAAACAGGATTGCAGGAAGAAAATGATCAGATGATCGAATACTCTTTAACATTACAATCTAATCCAGAGTTCACTTCTAGTGTATTAGTAGCCTATGCAAGAGCAGCCTATCGTATGGAGAAAGAGGGTATTTGCGGAGCCAAAACCGTTTATGATATTGCACCAGGATACCTATCTATGAAAACACCGGAAGAGTTACGTAAAGAGTTACTATAAAGCTTCATTCATAAGAAACATATGTTTCTAGTTTCTTGTAAATTTATGTGCAGATGTTAATCATAAGATCATTATCATTGACTCATGGCTTACAATTAAATAAAATAAGTTGAAGTAGGTATTGGAATTCAGTTCTTTTATCTACTTCTCTTTATTTGTGCAGAAGGCATAAGTCGAGTAGCATGCTTGCATAGCTATTTGCCACTATACGTAAATCATAAGATACTCGGAATGTATTTCTTATGGTTGTCAAAAGGTCTGAGAAATTCGAAAGCTATTTGAAAGAAATTTTTAAGCTTTAGGTGATATAATAGAAATAATAGTTAACAGGTAGAAAAAATATCTAGTTATGGGAGGAAAAGTATGATGATAAAGAAAAAAATAGCATTGATTATGGGAGCCTCTAGTTTGTCCTTCATTCTTTTGTTTAGTGGTTGTAAAAAGAATGAAGAACCGAAACAAACAGAGTCTAATATACAGGAGAGCTTTTCAGAGGAGGACACAACCGAAGAAGAGACAAAAGCACCTGATACCGAAGAACTAACAGAAACAACAGAATCGACGGAACAAAATACTGAGGAAACAAAAGAAAGTAATGTAACAGAAAATCCATCTTCAGATCAAAATGGGAGTCGCCAATTAAGTCAAGAAGAGTTAGACAGTTTTACTCAGTTTGTACAAAAATTTGAAAACAATGGATTTTTAAAATCTAGTTACGATTCGGTGGTAGACATTGATTTAAGTGAGGTATTAGTAACAGGAATAGGAGTAGATGCACCTCATACTACAGAAGAGGAAGAAAAAGCTCTAGAGCCTGAAATGGGAGAACTTATGACTGATGTATTGGGACTAACCACCCAGCAAATCGATGACTTTTTATATAAAAAGGCTCAAGTAAGATTTACAGATATTAAAGAACCTTTAAATTGGGTCTATTTACCTGAATTTGATAAATATTACTCTTATACAGGAGGAGTACCTTTTATAGCATTTGAATGCGTAGGGGGAAGTCAGTCAGGAGATCAAATCACCTTAAATTATGTTAGTGAAGATATCTTTAATAACCAGGGTCAACTAACATTAAAGAAAGTTGGAGATGATTATATTTTTATTTCAAATCATATCCAATAGATGATATTATAGAATAATTTAATATAACGATATTCATACAAGATCTGTGATTTCTCTTTTCGGGAGACCACAGATCTTGTATATTTAAGGGAGAAGTGTAAAACAAGTAGTATGCTTGATTTTAGTCTTTTATTTTAGTCTTTCATCTTAGAATAAACAAAAGCACTAACGGCACAGATCATAAGTACAATCAAAACAATATTTGAATAATGATCCATATAAAAAAGAATCTTTTCCCAAGAGGCTCCAAAGAAAGCACCTAGATTTACCAATATCATATTCCATACGGAACTTCCAATTGTGGTGAGAAGCAAAAAACGGCCCATAGGCATTTTGGTCATACCAGCAGGTATGGAAATCAGGCTTCTTACAATAGGAACGCAACGGCAGACCAGGACAGTGCTATTGCCACTTCGCTCAAAGCGATTCATTGCTTTATCAATATCTTCTTGTTTGAACCTTAGAATTTTTCCTACCTTCCCAGCCACCAGCTTTTCCAGTCTTTCTTTTGATAGTAGTCGTCCCACATAATATAGAATAATTGCTCCTGCAACAGAGCCTATGGTTGAAGTCAGAACGACTCCAAATACCGTTAAATGAGTGTAAGTGGTGAGAAAGCCACCAAAAGTTAAAATAACCTCAGATGGAATAGGTGGAAAAATATTTTCTATCATAATGAGAAGAGCGATTCCCAAATATCCAAAGGTATTCATGATCTCTAAAATCCAAGCCTGCACAGCCATCCCCCGTAACAAAAAGTTTACCTATATATATGAAGGGAACATAAAAAAAAGAACCCAAGTATGAGGCCTTGAGTTCTTGTAATCAAATGTAATACATAAAGTTTCCTTTTTGATTGTGATAATCATCTACTAGATCTTGTAGAGTCACTTTTCCAGCAGTATGATTAATGGCATCTCCCATAGGTTTCCAAATTTGTTTTTCTAAAACAGGAGCGATGGAGCTGTTTTCTTCCATTTGTTTATCCATACTAATTTCAAATAAATTACCTTCTAAAGCTTCTAGTATTTCAAGTACAGTCATTTCGCTTGGAGGTTTAGCTAAAGAATATCCACCTTGTGGTCCTTTTACTCCAATTAAAAGATTGGATTTTCTTAGGTTGGAAATCACTTGCTCTAAATAAATTTTTGAGATATGTTGTCTTTTAGCTATATCTGCAACAGAAACAAGGTTTTCTGAATTAGAATTCAAAGCGATATCAACCATAGAGATTAACCCATAGGTTCCTTTTGTAGAGATTTTCATATGGCACCACCTTTCTAGATACAATAGTATTCACATAGGTATTATAGGTCTTTTTATGACTAGTTGTCAAGGCTGGTACCCAATACATCATGTTCTTGTAGTCTGGCAAGATTTGTGTTATAAATAAAAAGTATATCCTTTTCATGAAAAAGAATATTAGACAGAATCTCTAAAAAGTAATATGATAAGAAGAATGTGAAGGAAGAAAATAACCATGAGAGGATACAAGTTGACAAGAAGTAAAGACTTTAGTAATATAATTATAACATATTATTCAGATAGGAATTAGCGGAGGTGTTGTTTTGAGAGAAGATACAAGAGCGGTACACGGAGATAAAGGATACGATAAATATACAGGGGCGATTAGTTATCCCCTTTATATGTCTGCAACTTTTGCCCATCCAGAGGTTGGTAAAAGTACTGGATATGATTATTCCAGATTACAGAATCCCACCAGAGAAGAAGTGGAAGAGACCATCAAGTATTTAGAGCACGGTTGCGCTGGTCTTGCTTATTCTTCAGGTATGGCGGCCATAACAGCTATATTTGCAGTATTGCCAGCTAGAAGCCATATTTTATTAAGTGAAGATCTATATGGTGGAACGCCTAGGCTTGCCAATGAATATTTTGCGGACCATTTAGAAATAGAATACGTTGATACTACAGATTTAGAATTAGTAAAAAGCAAGATCAAAGATAATACGAAAGCACTTTTCATTGAAACACCTTCTAATCCTATGATGTTGGTATCGGATATTGCTGCATTAGCAGATTTGATTCACCAAAATCAGGGATATCTAATTGTGGATAACACATTTTTAACGCCTATTTTACAAAAGCCATTAGATTTAGGAGCAGATGTGGTGGTTCATTCTGGTACCAAATATCTGTGTGGACATAATGATGTGATCGCTGGTTTTATAGTTGTAGGAGATCGTCAAGAGCTCATCGAAGCTTTAAAACAACATTATAAGTCAACAGGAGCTATTTTATCTCCATTTGATAGTTGGCTCATGATTCGCAGCATGAAAACATTATCTATCCGTGTAAAAAAACAGCAAGAGAATGCTGAAAAACTGGTAGATTTTTTAAAGAATCACAAAAATGTAACAAAGGTATATTACGTAGGAATGGAAGACCATCCAGGATATGATTTAAATAAAAAACAGGCTGCTGGTGCTGGAGCAATGATTTCTTTTAAGGTAAGAGATGCAAAAAAGGCAAAGGATGTACTTAAGAAGATTAAACTAATTTACTTTGCGGAAAGTTTAGGTGGTGTAGAATCCCTTATGACTTATCCATTGCTACAAACTCATGCAGAGGCGCCAAAAGAATTAACCCAAAAAGTTGGTATTGATGATACTTTACTGCGTATGTCTGTAGGAATAGAAGATCTGGAAGATTTGATCCAAGACTTACAGCAAGCACTTGATGACTAAAATTATCCTATCTAGAATCCTGGATTGGATAACATGAACTATGATAAATTATAAAGAACAAGAAACAGGAGACAAATACTATGTATAATTTTGATCAATTGGAATCTAGGAAAGGAACCATGTCCCTTAAGTATGATTGCAATGCAAAACGTGGAATGCCAGAAGATGTAGATTCTTTTTGGGTTGCAGATATGGATTTTCCAGCTCCCAAAGAGGTACAAGAAGCTTTAATAGATAGATGCCACCATGGAATCTTTGGTTATACAGAACCAGATGATGAATATTATCAGGCTTTAGACGGCTGGTTTTTTAGAAAACATCAGCTTCATATAGAACCAGAAACTGTAGTGATGACACCTGGAGTCGTTTACGCCATTAATATGGCAGTGCGTGCCTATACAGAGCCAGGTGATGGTGTAATGATCCAAAAACCAGTATATTATCCCTTCTTCCAGACCATTAAAGTCACAGGGCGTAAAGTTGTCAATAGCCCCTTGGTTTATGAACAGGGTCATTATGTAATGGACGTAGAAGACTTTGAAAGAAAAATCGTGGAAGAAAAAGTAAAACTATTTATTCTTTGCTCTCCTCATAATCCAGTGGGAAGAGTATGGACCAAAGAAGAGTTAGAAAAAGTAGCAGATATTTGCTATCAGCATAACGTCATCATTGTCTCAGATGAAATTCACTGTGATTTTGTCTTTGAAGGAAAGAAACATATTCCTTTAATTAATATTAAGGAAGAGTATAAAGATATTACCATCACTTGTACTGCTCCAAGTAAGACATTTAATTTAGCTGGGTTAAATCATTCTAACAATATCATTCCAAATAAGGAATTAAGAAAAAAATTTCAACAGGAGATCAATCAATGTGGAGGTTCTAATTATTCTTTAATGGGAATTATAGCAACAAAAGCTGCTTATACTTATGGAGATCAATGGTTACAAGAGGTACAGGACTACTTGGCTTTCAATGTAAAATTCATTAAAGAATATTTAGGGGAGCACTTACCAAAAGTAAAAGTGGTAGAACCAGAAGGAACTTATCTCCTATGGCTTGATTTTACGGCATATGGTCTGACTGGAGAAGAATTAGATAAAAAGATTATTTACGAAGCGAAATTATGGTTAGATGGAGGTACTATGTTTGGGGCAGAGGGAGCTGGATTCCAGCGTATTAATATTGCTACTTCAACATCTAAAATTAAAGGTGCATTAGATGCAATCATAAGAGTATTTGCATAGATAAAAAGCCACAGAATAAAAACAAGATTTAATGACTAAATCTTGTTTTTATTAATTCTGTGGCATATTCATTGATTTTTTTCTCAATGGTATTAAATTCATAGACTAATTGATGCCCAAATTCTGTTAAGTAAGAGCCACCGCCGCCGATGCCTCCAATGGATTTTTCTAGTAATTGATGCCCGAACTCCTCTTCCGCTCTTCGAACAATAAAGAGGGCTTTTTTATAAGGCATATTTAGTTCTTTCGCAGCTGAATTTAAAGAACCTAGTTGATCGGTTTTAACTAATAGTTGAGATACACCAGTTCCATAAATAGGAAGTCCTTGTTTCTTTAAACGTATCCGCACGGCAATATCAAATTCATCCACTTTTATATCCATACTATGCTTACTCCTTTACTCTATTGACACTAAAATCTTATGTCTATTGTAGCACTAAAAGACAGAGAAACAAAGAAGAAAAATATAGTTTTAGATTTATGAACATGAAGAAGCAGATATTGCAAAAAAACAGAGTATTTCTGGTGGTTGTTATCGGAACAAAAATCATATATAATATGGATGAAACAAATGAAGTAATTTGGAGATTATCATGATAGAGAAACACTGAGGAGAGATAACATGGGTTATACCGCTTTATATAGGAAGTTTAGGCCCCATACTTTTGAAGATGTAAAAGGGCAGGACCATATCGTCACCACATTAAAAAACCAAATAAAAGCCAATCGGGTGGGACACGCCTATTTGTTTTGTGGAACGAGAGGTACAGGTAAAACCACCATTGCTAAAATATTTGCAAAAGCCGTAAATTGTTTACATCCAGTAAATGGGAGTCCCTGTAATGAATGTGAAATGTGCAAGAGTATCTCTGCAGGAACTTCTATGAATGTCATCGAAATAGATGCAGCATCCAATAATGGTGTAGATAATATCAGAGAAATAAACGATGAAGTTTCCTATTCTCCAACAGAAGGTAAATTTAAAGTTTATATTATCGACGAGGTTCATATGCTTTCTATAGGAGCCTTTAATGCTTTACTAAAAACCTTAGAAGAACCACCAGCTTACGTGATCTTTGTTTTAGCAACTACAGAGGCTCATAAAATACCCATTACCATCCTATCCAGATGCCAGAGGTATGATTTCAAAAGAATCTCAATTGAGACCATCTCAGATCGTTTGATGGAGCTTATGGAAGAAGAAAAGGTAGAAGTAGAAGAGCGTGGCATTAAATACATTGCTAAAAAGGCCGATGGTTCTATGCGTGATGCACTTAGTCTTTTAGATCAATGTATTGCTTTTTACTTAGGAGAAACCTTGACCTACGAACACGTGCTAGAGGTATTAGGTGCAGTAGAAGTAGAAGTTTTCTCTGCTCTGTTGAACGAAATTATTTCAAAAAATCTAGTAGGTGCTATACACAGGCTTGAAGATTTAGTGATGCAGGGAAGAGAATTGGGGCAGTTTGTTCTTGATTTTACATGGCATATGAGGAACTTGCTATTAGTAAAAACTTCTGATAATATAGAGGATGTTCTGGATGTTTCCAGTGATAATTTAAGGTTATTAAAAGAAGATGCCTCTCATATTGAAGCTCATACTCTTATGCGGTTTATCCGCATATTTTCGGAATTATCCAATCAGATCAAATATGCATCCCAAAAGAGAATACTCATAGAAATCGCTTTGATTAAATTGTGTCAGCCATCTATGGAAAATCAGGAAGATACGATCTTAGATAGAATCAAAGCTATTGAAGAACAGCTAGAAAAAGGCGTGGTAGTATCTCAGGAAACTGCTGTTCATAATAAGGCGACTGATTTTGGAAACCGTGTTCAAAAGGTGGAGGAGGAAGAAGTAAACGTCCACTATGATAAAGCGGCACCAGAAGATTTAAAAGAGGTGATGGCTCATTGGAAATCTATTATCTCAGAAGCGAATCCTAGATTAAAAGTAGTACTAAGCAGTGCTCAGGTACGCTACAATGCCAAGGATGAAAAAGATAACCGATTGTTTGTGGTCTTCCATGATTTTCTTGGAGAGCCCTATACAAAAGAGCCAGAGGGTAAAGAAGAATTAGAAAGAATTATAGCTAAAAAAATTGGAAAACAGGTGGAAGTCAACATGATCCTTAGCAACGATCAGACCGCTCAGGATGGAAGACTTGTAAAAATCAATGTTGATGATGTGATCCGCAACCAGATCCATATGGATGTGGAGGTTGTGGATGATGAAGAAGAATTATAATTAGTTAAAATAGGAGGATATATAGAATGGCAAAGCGCGGAGGATTTCCAGGAGGAATGCCTGGTAACATGGGAAACTTAATGAAACAGGCTCAAAAAATGCAAAAACAAATGGAAGAGAGCCAAAAGATATTAGAAACAAAGGAATTTACGGCAGCAGCAGGCGGTGGTGCTGTAGAAGTGACTATTTCTGGTAAAAAAGAAGTGACGAAGGTAAAGTTAGATGAAGAAGTTGTGGATCCAGAGGATATTGAAATGTTAGAAGATTTAATTATGGCAGCGACCAATGAAGCTCTTCGTAAAGTAGAGGAAGAATCAGCAGCATCTATGTCTAAATTAACAGGCGGTCTTGGTGGAATGGGTGGCGGATTCCCATTTTAATGTAGGATTGGATAGATAAAAAGTCAAGGTAGTACTTCTGGTTTTGAGATGGTGAGCATATCCTATAAGTGATAAGTGAGCTTTAGGGGGTATGTTTGGTGTATCAGAGACAGAAAGCGGTTGATTATGCTCATAAATGGGCCTTTGGCAGGAATCCACGATATTTGAATTTTACAGGAATAGGCGGAGATTGTACCAATTTTATTTCTCAATGTCTGTTGGCTGGTGGTGCCAAGATGAATGGTAAAAAGACTTTTGGGTGGTATTATTATTCGGCCAACGATCGGGCGCCAGCGTGGACAGGTGTACAGTATCTGTACAATTTTTTGATGAATAATAAAGGAGTAGGACCTTACGGAAAACGTATTGCTATGGAGGAGCTGCAGATAGGTGATGTGATACAGTTAGCATTTTCACCAGGATATTTTACCCATAGCCTATTAGTAGTAGAGCGGCAAGAGGTAGCTACCCTAGATAACATTTTAATTGCTACTCATACAGATGATAGTGATTATCGGCCTTTGTCTACTTATGAAGCGGTAGACAGAAGGTTTATTCAGATAGAGACTCGCTAGAGGTGAAAGAGGAACGTAATTATGGATTATTTTAGTAATCAAATAAGCAAATTAATTGAGCAACTTTCCAGATTGCCTGGAGTAGGTATAAAGTCTGCTCAACGATTAGCATTTCATATAATCAATATGCCTTTGGAAGATGTTAAAAGTTTATCAAACTCCATTATTGAGGCCAAAGAAAATGTGAGGTACTGTAAGCAATGCTATACCCTTACTGATAAAGACATATGTCCTATTTGCAGCAATCCCAAACGTGACCAGAAGGTAATTATGGTAGTGGAAAACACAAGAGACCTTGCTGCTTACGAAAAGACAGGTAAGTTTGAGGGAGTATACCATGTGCTTCACGGTGCTATTTCTCCTATGCTTGGAATAGGGCCTAATGATATTAAGTTAAAAGAGCTGATGCATCGCTTACAAGGTGATATTGATGAAGTGATCATTGCTACCAACTCTAGTTTAGAAGGCGAAACAACAGCCATGTATATCAGTAAGCTAATCAAACCTACGGGAGTACGAGTGAGCAGAATTGCAAGTGGAGTTCCTGTTGGGGGAGATTTAGAGTATATTGATGAAGTAACCTTACTTCGAGCATTAGAAGGTCGGGTAGAGCTATAAGATTTGATTCATAGGGACCAAATGCTCATCCTTTGTATATTATGGTAATAGATGGAAATAATAAAAGTAGGTATTAGACGGGACTTGTCTCATCTATCTCCAGTAATATGACCATAAAAGCAAGGGAGTGAAATGGATGCTAGAAGTTGATATTAAATTTAATAACGTAGAAGATATTCAAAAGTTTGTTGAGATTACCAGTAACTGTGATTACGATATAGACCTTTCCATAGGAAAATACGTTATCGATGGAAAATCTATCATGGGAATCTTTACTTTAAGTTTAGATAAACCAATTAAAATGGTGGCCCATAGTGATAGATGTGATGACCTAGTAAAAAAATTAAAAGAATATCATTATTTGTAAAGACAGTTTCATTTTATATGCCAGTGGAAAGATGAAAAACATAGAGACATGATGACAGGTATAGAGGAGTAAAATGGGGAAGAAAAAAATTACATCCACAGATATTGCTAAAGCAGCAGGAGTATCCCAGGCAACAGTATCTATGGTTTTAAACAAAAAATACAATGTATCTTTTTCAAAATCCACCATCGATAAAGTGGAAAGTACGGCTGCTAAGCTTGGGTATAGTCTTCCGAAACATCGGGTCAAGAAGGGTACAAAGTTACAAAAGCTGATTGTTGCTTTTTGTCCTACGATCACCAATCCTTATTACGTTATGTTAATGCAAGGCATTGAAGAGGTGGCAAGAGAAAATGGTTATGGAGTTTTTGTATGTAATACCCAAAGAGATTTAAAGAGAGAAAAAAACTATTTAAAGATGATGCAAGAAGTGAAGCCTCTTGGCATTATTTATCTATGTAACCCAAGCTTTACAAAAGAGGTAGAAGAATTATCGGAGGATATTCCTATTGTAATTATTGGAAATAAAGAGGAAGATCTTGAAGTTGATACTGTGGAACTTAATAATACCAAGCCAGGACGTATGATGGCTAGGCATTTATTGGATTTAGGGCATAAAAAAGTAGCTTTTATTTCTCCACCTTTGACCAAGAGACAGCCAGCCAGAATAAAAAGGGTGGAAGGATTTCGCCAAGAGTTTAGAAAGGCTGGCCTAGAAAGTTTTTTGACCATTAAAAGTGCCGATGATAACTTAGATCTCATGATTCCTACCATCGATTCAGAGTTTAAGATGGGGTACCATTTAACAAAAGAGCTTTTACAGGAAGAAAAAGATTTTACAGCCATTATAGGATTAAATGATATGATTGCTTTTGGCATTTTAGAAGCCCTTCAGGAGGAGAAGTATCGTATTCCTTCGGATATATCCGTTATGGGATGTGATAATACACTTTTTTCTAGATTTCATGGCATATCTCTTACGACCATAGACCACTTCGTACCTCTAAAAGGGCGAGATGCCTGTGATATTATTGTAAAAAAGATCAATTCATCAAAATCCTATAATATTGAAACGAAACCAACTAGTATTTACCATGTAGAGTATGAACCTAGATTGATCGCCAGAGGTACAACCTCTTATCCCAAAGATCACAAGAAGAGGTAATTGAAATAGGGCTGTCTATATGGTATGATACCAGTGAAAGATAGAAAAATAAAAAATTAGTTTATTTCTTCATATTATTAATAATAATATGTGATAAAAAGATGTAGGCACTTGTTTTTTAAGGTAATATAAAGCAGAGGAACAATGAAATGGCGACATAGTGATTAATAATAATAGAATTATTAATGGATATATTTATTAATAAAATTCGGTTTTCTTGACGGGGGGCCAATTCATGATATACTTTTTTTAGAGATTATTTTAGGATATAAACAAAATAATATAAATGTAACATCATCATGAAGGAGGAAAAGAAATGAAATTTTTTATTGACACAGCCAAAGTTGAGGACATTAAAAAAGCAAACGATATGGGAGTTATCTGTGGAGTAACAACCAACCCATCTTTAATCGCTAAAGAGGGTAGAAACTTTGAAGAAGTGATTAAAGAAATTGCATCTATTGTAGATGGACCCATTAGTGGTGAAGTAAAAGCAACCACCGTAGATGCTGAAACCATGATCAAAGAAGGTCGAGAAATTGCAGCCCTCCATCCTAATATGGTGGTAAAAATTCCTATGACTGTAGAAGGGTTAAAAGCAACAAAAGTATTATCATCAGAGGGAATCAGAACCAATGTTACGTTGATTTTTTCAGTGCCACAGGCATTGCTTGCAGCTAGAGCTGGTGCTACTTATGTATCTCCTTTCTTAGGTCGTTTAGATGATATTTCTACGCCGGGTATTCAGTTAATCCAAGATATTGCCGAGATCTTCCAGATCTACGATTTAGAGACTGAGATTATCTGTGCAAGTGTCCGCAATCCTATTCATATTATCGACTGTGCTTTAGCAGGTGCAGATATCGCAACGGTTCCTTATGGTGTAATTGAACAAATGACAAAACACCCTCTAACTGATCAGGGAATCGAAAAATTCAAAGCAGACTATGAGGCTGTATTTGGAAAATAAGAATGAGTAAACAAGAAGGAAGAAAAGGTGGAAAACAGATGAACAAATTAGAATTGCAAAAAACCGCCAACGAGATACGTAAAAGCATTGTATCTTCTGTCCATGCCGCAAAAGCAGGGCATCCAGGTGGATCATTATCCGCGGCGGATATTTACACATACTTATATTTTGCCGAAATGAACGTTGATCCTAAAGATCCTAAAAAAGAAGACCGTGATCGTTTTGTATTGTCAAAAGGACACACAGCTCCAGGTTTATATGCAACATTAGCTGAAAAAGGTTACTTCCCAAAAGAGGATTTATTGACTCTTCGTCATTTAGGTTCATACCTCCAAGGGCATCCAGATATGAAACATATTCCAGGTGTAGATATGTCAAGTGGTTCGTTGGGACAAGGGGTTTCAGCAGCTGTGGGAATGGCTCTATCTGCCCAGTTAAGCAAGGATGATTATAGAGTTTATACCTTACTTGGTGACGGTGAGCTACAAGAAGGTCAAGTATGGGAAGCGGTAATGTTTGCAGGCCATAGACGTCTTGATAACTTAGTCGTGATTGTTGATAATAACAATCTTCAAATCGATGGAGATATCTCCGAGATATGCAGCCCTTATCCAATTGATAAGAAATTTGAAGCATTTAACTTCCACGTAATTAATATAGATGCACATGATTTTGATCAAATCAAGGCAGCACTTGATGAAGCCCGTGCTACAAAAGGTATGCCGACAGCTATTATTGCTAAGAGTATCAAAGGAAAAGATGTATCCTTCATGGAAAACAATGCTGCATGGCATGGCGCTGCTCCTAACGACGAACAGTACAAACAAGCTATGGAAGATTTAGAGAAGGTAGGTGAAGCTTTATGTCAGAAGTAAAGAAAATTGCAACTAGAGAAAGCTATGGTAATGCACTAGTTGAACTTGGTGCAAAAATGGACAATCTCATCGTATTAGATGCTGACTTAGCTGCAGCTACAAAAACAGGAACATTCCAAAAAGCTTATCCAGATCGCCATGTTGACTGTGGGATTGCAGAGTGTAACATGATTGGTATTGCAGCTGGACTTGCAGCCACAGGTAAAGTACCATTTGCCAGTTCATTTGCCATGTTTGCAGCTGGAAGAGCTTTTGAACAGGTGCGTAATACCGTTGGGTATCCCCATTTAAATGTTAAGATTGGTGCAACTCATGCAGGTATCTCTGTAGGAGAAGATGGTGCAACTCATCAATGTAATGAAGATATCGCTTTGATGAGAACAATACCAGGAATGGTAGTTTTAAATCCTTCCGATGATATCGAGGCAAAAGCGGCAGTATTTGCAGCAGCCCAGTATGAAGGACCCGTTTACTTAAGATTTGGACGTCTAGCAGCTCCAGTAATCAATGATCATCCAGATTATAAATTTGAAATGGGTAAAGGAATCGTTTTAAAAGAAGGTAAAGATTTAACCATAATCGCAACAGGGTTGATGGTAGCAGAATCTTTAGAAGTAGCTAAAAAATTAGAAGAAGAAGGCATCAGTGCCAAGGTAATTAACATTCATACAATTAAGCCACTAGATGAAGAGCTGATCATTGCAGCAGCAAAAGAAACTGGTAAAGTCATAACAGTGGAAGAGCATTCTATCATTGGTGGGCTTGGAAGTGCAGTATGTGACTGCCTAAGTGCTCATCATCCAACACCAGTATTTAAAATAGGTGTAAACGATACGTATGGTGAATCTGGTCCAGCCGTAGCGTTATTGCATAAATATGGATTAGATGCTCAGGGAATTTATGCAAAAGTAAAAGATTATTTAAATCAATAAAGATAATAGCCTAAATCGGTTATGTAACTTTTTTTAAGAATACATGATCTGGTTTAGGCTTTTTTTATTGTTTTCAAGATAAGGATAATGAAAAAGTTGTAACTCCTCCTGCTATGTGATAAGATAGCTTTGTCACAAAGGTTAGTATTAGCTAACTAATGAGAAATATTGATCAATAGGGGCGGGAAAAGATGAAAGAACACCTAACAAATGTACGTTTAAAAATTTTATTTTCTATTCTTCACATAAAGCAGAGCAAACAAAATGCCACATCGATAGCCCAAGGACTGCATATATCTAAATCCACCGTGAGTCGTGCAATAGAAAAGTTTCAAGAACAGGGAATCGTAGATGAGTATCAACTGAAGCTAACAGAAGAAGGAGAAGAGATTGTTAAGTATTATTGGAAGTGTAAGGAGTATATTAAGGAATGGCTTAAAATAGATCATCAAATCCTAGAATCAACAGCAGAAGATGAGGCAATTGCATTAGTGCTAAATACAAGGAAAGAAACCCTAGACTCTATCATGAAAGAAATTAATGATAAGAAGAAAAGACATATAATGGGTGAATTAGATGGGTTCACCCATCAATGTATCGATTATTTATTAGAAGATGGGACTTATCAAGTAGCATTTACTATTTACAAAAGTAAGATTAAAAATGGCTTAATCGTATCTATGGCAAACGATGGATTTATACATCCAGCTTCCTTAGTCATAAAAAATGGAATAGGCATGGTATCTTTAACCTCAAAAAAATATGGTACCCATTGCCCCTCAACAAAGGTTTATTATCTGGTACCGTAGATTCGTTATGGTATTATGGTAAAGATACTTTTAAGAAGGGGAATTTTACGGGAAGAGACTGGATCTTTCCTACGGCGGATATGAAGTTTACCTACAACAAAGGTGAAGGAGTGTTGACTGGAAACATTTTATTAAAGCTAGCCTGCATGGCTGGAAAGTTATATATGCCAGAAAGTACTGCTATTTTACATATGTCTTTACGGTTATAAATGATAAAAAAAATCATAAGTTGCCTGTGAGCAATTCATAAAGATGCTGTAAATCAAAAGGTTCCATGAAAAACAGTATATTTTGTTGCTTACACGCAACTTTTTGATTCCTTGATTTCTTTTTTGTCCTTTGCTATACTTTCGTTGTAAGTTAGCTAGAGGTAACGAAAAGGCTGGTTTTAGATGTGTCAGGTACTTTTAACACAGATCAGTCAAGAATAACAAAAAAGTTTATCGTGGAGGAAGATATGAGGAAAATGAGCAAAAAAGTAATATCAAGTGCAGTAGCGCTGTTGATGATATGTACTTTAGTACTAAGCCATAGTTTGTCAGTATTAGCAGTACAAGGACAAGGTAAAGAGGCGAAATTAGCAAAGGGAACGTATCAAATTGACACAAAAATATTAAAAGCAGATAGCGATGATGTATCTATGGGGAATGGCGCAAAAACGGCTTCAAAAATAATCGTTGGAAACGGATCCATTCTTTTAGATTTAACTATGGACGGGATGAATGGTGCTTATTTAGGTGGATTTGGGTACGAAACCGAAGATGGAAGTTATGCAGAAGCCAGTGCCCGCACCGATGAGAATGGAAATAAGGTTGGATTTTCTTTCCCAATAGAGGAAAATGCAGAAACCATAAATGTAAACTTTACGGTGAATACACCAATGGGGCAGATGACTCATGGGGCAAGAATTGTTCTTGATTGGAGTACTTTAATTCCAGAAGAAACTGAGGCACCAGAGGAAACGGATGTGCCAGAGGAAACGGATGTGCCAGAAGAAACAGATGTGCCAGAAGAGACCAATGCACCAGAAGAAACCGATGCACCAGAAGAGACCAATGCACCAGAAGAGACCGATGTGCCAGAAGAGGGTAATGGTTCTGAGCAAAAAGAATATCAATTAGCCCAAGGAAAGTATGAAACCACTGGAGAGTTTTGGCATTCCACAAACGACGTATATTCAGCAGCAAATGGAACAATTGCATCAACATCTTTAGAAGTTGATGAGCTAGGAAATATTAAAGTAAAGATTGCTCTTCAATCAGTGGATTATGCTGGAATAACAGGAATGAACTTTTTTGATTTTCAATATGAAGATGGTGATGGACAATATGTAGATGTTCAGGTAGAAGAGATGGAGAATCAGGATGCAAAAATTCCAAGATTGATATCATTTACTCTTCCTAAAAATGTTGAATGGATCAACATGAAAGGTACTTATCCTAATCCTGTGATGGGTGATCATACAGTGGGCATGAGATTCCATGTAAACCTAGAAGATCCAGTTTTATTAATTGAAGATGGAATATATACCATCGATGCAAAGATTTTAAATGCTAGTACCGATGCAGTATCCATGGGAAATACAGCATTAGGAGAGACTTATATTGTAGTAAAAGATCATACCTATACTTTACATATGAACATGAAACCTATACAAGGTGTATATCTAGATCAGTTTGAGTATGAAGATTCTGAAGCAAGAGCTACATATAAAAATGCCCAAGGCACCATCAAAAGTGATAAAGGCGAAATTCTTCGTTTTTCACTTCCTGTTCTTGAACATACAGATTTATTAAATGTTAGGTTTACCTTTGATATGGGGCAGGTTATGACACAGCCAGCAAGATTATCTCTTGATTGGGATTCCTTAACCCTTACAGATGCAATGGTAGATCCAGAAGGACAGAAGGTAGAAGAGTCAGAATCAGAGTCAGAAACAGAAACAGAATCAGAGTCAGAGACGGAAACAGAAGAAACGACTGAAAGTACTAAGACAGGTACATTAGATAAAAATAATTTAGAAGATGGAATCTATGAAGTAGAAGTAGATTTATGGCATGCTACAAATAACCAAGCATCCATGGCTAGTGCAGCCTTAGTGAAAAAGGCAAGGATTGTAGTATCTGGTGATTCTTATTCTATGTATATTTACACAAGAGAAATGACCTTTGGAACCATGAGCGCTTATTTAAGAGAGATGCAGACAGAGAATAAAGATAATGGTTATTCTCAAGCTAGTATCAGTGCCACAGATAGCAATGGTAATCCAACTAGTTTTAGCTTTTTGATGCCTCATACCAATGAGTACATTAAGGTTCGTGTGAACCCTAAAGTGGAGATGATGGGTAATGATTATATCGATGCAAGACTTAAATTATCATGGGATTCACTGGTTCAGGTTGATGATGATACGAAAGTTACAGATACACCTGATGATTCTAATGTAACGCCAACAGGTACTACGACTCCTGTAACAAAGACCAATGGATTGTCTGTGGTAAAAACTGGTGATGAAACTCCTGTTGCATTTTTACTGATGATGACCTTAGGCAGTGTTGTGCTCTTGGTTTATACTTTAAGAAAGAAAACGTTAAAGAAAGGTTGTTAAAATTCATGAAAATCAATAAATGGATGAAACGAGCAGCCGGAATGTTAGCAGCGCTTACTTTTATAGTAAGTGTTGCTTCTGTTTCTGTTGTTGCACAAGAATATGATAATGGAGCTTACCTTGTTCCAGTTACCGTAAGTTACGCACATCCTCGTACAGGGGAAATTGTAGATGGAGGAAGCAACGAGGCACTTGGAAACAGCATGAGTCAATCTATTGTGGAAAGCCAAGCACTAGTAGAAGTTAGTGGAGATGAAATCTACGTTACCTTAGGTTTAGGATTGGCTTCTAATATTGGAAATGTAGAAATCCTTACCGAGAGCCAAAGTGGAAGTGAAAGCTATTTAAGCCCAGGATTAACAGTAACAGGAACTTGTGTGAGAGACGGAGATACTTGCAACCACTATAGATTTCCCATGTCTGATCCAAGAGGGCTGATCAGTCCCATTTTATATGTTACGCCCATGGGAAGAGATGTCCAGTTCTTTGTTCAGTTAAATATGGATGGAAGAACTCTGGGAACTGGTAACTTTTTAAGCGAAATGGTGGCAGAGGATCAGGATATGGTCGACGTTGCTTCATTGCAGATTCAAGAGGAAACAAATGCACAAGAAGGATCAGACATAGAAGAGACGACAGTAGAAGAAACTGCAGAAGTTGAAACGACACAAGAAACCCCAGATTTAACGGAAGAGTCCCAGACAGAGACGAAAGACAATGAAACAGAGGACTTGGAAAGTGCTGAATCAGAAGTACCAGAATCAGAAGAGAAAGAAGAAAAGAAGACAAAACAAAGTAATGCACCAATCTATATAGGAATAGCAGTTGTTGTTATAGCCATAGTAGCTGCTTTAGGTGTCATCTTTATTAAGAAGAGGAAAAAATAAATGGGGAAATATACTAGCAAAAGGATGTTTCTGTTGTTGATTGGAATGCTCCTCTTACTGGTAGGATGTGTCGATCAATCAGGAGCATCTTCAGAAGGAGGATTAGAGTCCTCAGATACGAAAGAAATAGGATCTCTTCAGGACGAAACATCAGGAACAAAAAAGGAATCTTTAGATGAATCCGAAAATGAAAGGATTGAAAAGGAAGAAGATAGCCATGCACAAGAAGAGATGAAGATTATCACAACGTCAGTGGTTATTTGCCAGATCTTAGATCAATTAAATATTGATTCCGTTGTGGGTATTCCAAAATCAGACACTTATGAAATTCCAGAGAGATATCAAGAGGCGACAGTCGTTGGAACACCTATGGCACCTGATATGGAGATTTTATCTTCTTTAGAAGCAGACTATATTTTAACGCCTAAATCATTAGAAGGTACCTTAAGGAAAGAATATGAAACCATAGATCTTCCATCTTATTTTGCAGACCTATCTAGTACAGAAGGTTTGTACCAATCCATTGAAGAAATGGGAAACTTATTCCATCGAGAAGTGGAAGCAAAGAAACTCATAGATGATTACCATACTTACATAGAAGGATTTCAGAATACTCACAGTCAAGAGGAACCACCAAGAATCCTAATATTAATGGGCTTACCTGGTTCTTATGTAGTTGCAACGGAACAAAGTTATGCAGGAAGTCTTGTGAAGCTAGCAGGTGGAAAAAACGTTTATGATGATGAGAAGGTGGAGCCATTCCTTAATATTAATCCAGAAGATATGGTAAAAAGAGATCCAGATATGATTTTATTAACCTCTCATGCAATGCCAGAACAAGTAGAGAAAATGTTTGAAGATGAATTTCTAAATAATGATATATGGAGTTATTTTCGGGCTGTAGAAAATGGACAAGTATATACTTTAAGCCATACAAGGTTTGGAATGAGTGCTAACTTCTTATATCAAGAGGCTCTTGAGGAGTTAGAAGGAATTCTATATCAATAATAGATAGGAGAAACAGAATGAAGAATCGATTGAAAGACAAAAAAATAGGGATCAGTTTCATCATGATTATATTCCTGTTGTTTCTTATGTTTTTTATATCTATTAATGTAGGTGGATTACAAGTGACGGCTTCACAGCTATTTCGTGGACTATTTATAAAATATGATAAGACAGTAGCCACCATCTATAACTTACGGTTTCCAAGGGTCTTTATTGCTATTTTAGCAGGGGCAGGAATATCAGCATCAGGGGTATTGTTTCAAGGAGTTTTAAAAAATCCCCTTGCTGATCCTGGAATCATTGGTGTATCAAGTGGTGCTGGGTTATTTGGCATTTTAGTCAGTGTTTTTTTACCACAGTTTTATTATCTTTTACCGATTGCCTCCCTAATTGGTGCTTTAGTAGCTTTTAGTTTGGTTTATTCATTATCATGGAAAGAGGGATTAAGTCCCGTTAGGATCATATTAGTGGGTGTGGCTGTTGAAGCCATGTTTCGTGGAATATCTACTGCACTAACCTCTATGAGTGGTAATGGAAGTAGCCCTGCAGCTGCCATTAACAGCGGTAATATTACCTTAAAAACCTGGGGAGATGTGAAAGTACTCTCTATTTATATAGGGGTGGGTCTTATTTTGGCTCTTCTTCAAATTAGAAGCTGCAATTATATGGGACTTGAGGATAAGACCGTAAGAGGTATAGGAGTTAATATTAATGTGAGACGAGTCCTTTGTTCGCTTACAGGCGTTCTTTTGGCTGGTATCGCAGCTGGATACGTTGGAAGTATTACATTTTTAGGTCTTATTGCACCCCATATGGCGCGAATGTTAGTGGGGCAAGACCATAAATACCTATTGCCTTTTTCCATGTTACTGGGCTCATTTTTATTATTATTTGCAGATACATTAGGGCGATGGATCGCCTATCCTCATGAGATCAGTGCTATGGTGATTATGTCGATTGTGGGTGGCCCATTCTTTATATTTATGCTAAAAAGGAGTAAGAAATAAAATGATTGTTAAGGATATAAGCTTTTCCTATGGCGACCATAATGTATTAAATCATGTTTCTTTTTCTGTTAAGGAGAAGAAAATAACAACGATTATGGGTGCCAATGGATGCGGTAAAACGACGTTGTTCAACGTTATGACAAGAAACTTAAAGGATAAAAAAGGCAGCATTACCTTAAAGGGAAAAGAAATTGAAACGTACAAATTAAAAGAATTTGCTAGAGAAGTAGCCATTGTTCATCAGTATAATACAGCGTGGTCTGATACTACTGTAGAGAAGCTTGTATCCCTAGGAAGAGTTCCTTATATGAAACTGGGTAGAGGCCAAACAGATGAAGATGAATCTGCTGTGCAATGGGCCATGGAAGTTACTGGAGTCAAAGAATATAAAGATCAGCCTCTTGATAGTTTGTCTGGAGGTCAAAAGCAACGGGCCTGGATTGCTATGGCCATAGCGCAAAAGACAAAGATCCTTTTTTTAGATGAACCAACTACTTACTTAGACATCAGATATCAGATAGAGATTCTCCATTTAATTAAGAAACTGAATGAAGAATACGGTATTACGATTATTATGATTCTTCATGATATTAATCAAGCCATGATGTATAGTGATTATATCATCGGTCTTAAGGATGGACAAGCAATGGTTCAAGGAGTGCCTAAAGAGGCATTGACAAAAGAAAATATAAGAATGCTTTATGGAGTAGATTTAGAAGTGGGAGAAGTTAATGGAAAAAAGGTTGTTCTTACGGCTTAAGAATAGAATCTGGTGATAAATTTTATATGCTCTCTTTAGGTAAACAAGCAGTAGATCATGGTGAAATAAAACTTGTTACTTAAAAGAGAGCATATTTGATGTTGCTTTTAACTTTCTGCTGAGTATATCATGTAAGTTGGATTTTTTTCTACAATGGTATATTCTGACTCAGAAGAAGAAGCAGATGTTCTATTAGCAGTATATTTTTTGCAGGCATGTAAAACCCCATTGGTAATACAGTCAGCCATGTTCATTACGGTAGAAAGTCTCGTTGTCTGTAACACTAGATAATCCAAAGCGCCAGATACATTGATAATCCCAGTGATAAAAATATCTCCAACAGCTTTTAATTTTTTCTGTACACCAGCACCAGGATAAAGGGGACCGTGCCCCAAGGTCATAAATCCCTGGTGTTTTTTTGTGCCTAAAGATGCATCAATAGCAATAATAATGGCATCAGGATGAGCATAAGAAATAAAATTTGCGGTATCTTCCAGATTCAAAGCATGGACTGGATGTTCTAAGGTTCCATAGATCCAGGTCCCCCTATGAGGATGGCTGGAGAGTTTGTGCCCGATTAATGGGCCTAAGCTATCTCCTGTCACACGATCGCTACCGATACATAGGAATACCAAGTCGGCGCCGTTTTTGGGAGATTCTAAAATGAGTTTATATAAGATACGGCCAAAATCTTTTACGGCCTCAGAGCCTTTTTGGTCAACGTAATAGGTCTCTTTGCAGCATACTTCCTTCATCTCAATGATTCCTTTCTCGTTCTAATAAAGATATTATCCCCTTTCTACTAAAGTATTCAAAATATGTCGGAAATATATTGGAAAATATCACCAAAATATGATAAAATCTGCAATTTATATATGCTAGTATAGTCAGAAAAGGAGTGAAAGAATATGATAGAGATCATTTATAATGATGAGAAACAAGAGGAGAAGAAAAATGAGCCTCATTTTCATCTACCCAAAAATATCCGGCAAATCGGTGACATAGACAAAGGAAAAAAGATCTATATTGAAGACTACGCTGTCACGTTTATTAATCAATTTTCGGCGGCAAATATTACACAGCCTTGTGCAGCGATTCTTTTAGGAAGAGTGAATTGGCTGGAGGGAGTACAGTATATATTTGTAAGTAGTGTTCTAAGGGTAAAAGAAATAGAAGTAACACAAGAAAGAGTGGTTATTTCAGATGATACGTGGACACAGATTTATACAGATATAGATAAATATTTTAAAAGTCAGGAGATTGTTGGTTGGTTTTTATCCATGCCAGGGACATCTCTTGAAATAACCGATGCTATTACCAGGGTGCACACCAATCATTTTGCAGGAAATGATAAGGTGTTTTTCATGCGTGAGGTTATGGAAAAAGAGGAAGCTTTTTTTGTCTTTGAAAATGGGCAGCTGGTTCGTCAGCATGGTTACTATATTTATTATGAAAAAAACTTGTCCATGCAAGACTATATGGTGATTCAAAATGGTGGAAAATCCGTTGATAAGCCTGAAGTAATATCTGATAAGGCCATAGCAAATTTTAAAAAGATTTTGGAAGAAAAAAAAGAAGAAACCACTCCGCCTAAAATGTTAGCATTTATGTATGGAGCAAGTACCTTTTTGGTGATGACGGTACTTGTCATTGGTATTACCATGATAAATAATTATGATAAAATGAAGAATATGGAAAAGACTTTAGAAAATTTGTCTGGTACTGTTTCTACTGAGGGTGCTGGGCTTGCAGCAGTAAGCCAAGAAAAGGTAAAAGAAGAAGGACAAGCTGCTAATGTGGAAAACATCACGGGAGGAGTTCATCCAGAAACACAAGAAGTTACGACAGAAGAGCCACAGGAGCAAGGAACTGCATCTAATGAAACAGAAGCCGTTCCAGAAACAGAACCAGCAGACCAGGAGCCAGTTCAGCCCGAGACACCAGCAGAAACACCAGCGGCACAAGGGGCTCCCGCCAATGCAGATGGATCTATTAATCAATACTATACTGTAGAGATGGGAGATACGGTTGCTGGAATCAGCAAAAAATTCTACGGAAGTTTGGAAAGAGTCAATGAGATTTGTGAGTTAAATGGATTACCCAATGCGGATACCATATATCCAGGTGAAAAAATTCTACTTCCATAAAAAACTTGTAATATTTGTGGTATAATAGTATGATTGATAAAAAACCACAGATAAGGTAATGAGGTTACAAGATGAATAAGGCGAAAGAGTTTCTAAATAAAATACGCAATGGGATAAAAACCATATTTGCGAAGATTAATTGGAAAAAGGAAACTACAAATAATTCAGCTTCTACAGATCAAGAATTAGGACAAAAAAAGAATATATTCTTAAGAGTTGGAATAATAGCGGGGGTCCTATTAGTGTGCATAGGAGGAGGTATTATTTATTCCAATAATAAAGTATTTCTTGAATACGAGACGATAAAGAGTGAGGAAAAAAATGATACAGCTGCCACACAGTATGTCAAGTTTAAAGATCATATTTTAAAATATAGTGCTGATGGAGCTGTTTACCTAAGTGATAAACAGAAAGAATTATGGAACATTACATATAATATGCCAGACCCAATGGTGGATATTTGCAAAGAAGCCTTTGCTATATCAGCTCAAAGGGGAAATACCATATTAATTTTTGATGAGAATGGAAAGATAGGGGAAGTATCTACTGAATTGCCTATATTGTCTATTAGGATTGCTAATCAAGGAGTTGTTATGGCAATTCTAGAAAATGGAAATGAAACGACCATAAACTTCTATGATACTAAGGGTAGTATTATATCGGATATAAAAGCAAGTATACCAAAGACGGGATATCCACTTAGCATGGCCTTATCAGAAGATGGAGTTAAACTTATGGTTTCTTATTTAGGAATTTCGGGAGATACTGTAGACGGAAATCTTGCTGTTTATAATTTCGGTACCGTCGGACAAACTTATGATAATTATCTTGTAAATAGTTTTAACTACGGAAATGAAATTGTTCCCCAGGTAGAATTTTTAAATAGTAAAACTGCAGTGGCAATAGAAGAACATGGCTTTTCTATTTACGAAGGAAAAGAGACCATGGAATTAAAAGCAAAGGTATCTTTTGATGAAGATGAAATCGTAAGTGTATGGATGAATTCTTCCTACTTAGGTTTTATTTTTCAAGGTGAAGATCAGGACAAACCATATCTTATGAAGATATACGATATCAATGGAAAAGAGATTTTATCACAGGAAATAGATACTGAATATCAGGATGTTAAGTTTGAGGACAATGATGTAGTCTTTCTTAATGATAAAGAAGTGACCATTTATGATTTAAAAGGGACTAAAAAGTTTTATGCAAGTTTTGAGGAGGAGGTTGTGGATATCTTCAAAACCAATGGATTTAGAACCTATACTGTCATTCAAAAAGAACGTATCGATGAAGTCAGATTGAAATAAGGAGTATACAGATGAATTGGTTATTAATGATAACGCTGATCGTAATCGGCTTACTTGCTTTGATTGGAATGAAAAGAGGTCTTATAAAAGCGGTGATGTCTATGTTAACACTAGTGATCAGCCTCGTGTTGGTATCTATTTTAACGCCGTATGTAGGGGGATTCCTTACGAATCATACTCCTGTGTATACAGAGATTAAAAAGGTATGTGTAAACAGTATAGAAACAGTAGCTCAAAGCAAAAGCGAAAAGCTAGGGGATCAAATGAATGCAATTGAAGAATTGCCAATACCAAAAAGTTTAAGAGAAGGACTGGTAGAAAACAATAATTCAGAGGTATATAAAATCTTAAATGTAAATAACTTTTATGATTACATAGGTAGTTATCTAGCGAAAAGCATCGTTCATATTATTTCCTACATAGTAACCTTTTTGATTATCTTTATAGGATTAAAGGTGGTCTCAGGAACACTAAACATTTTAACGGAATTACCAGTTCTTAAAACTGTTAATAGACTAGGAGGTTTTTTGCTAGGATTAGCTCAGGGAGTATTGCTCTTGTGGATCTTTATGTTATGTATTACCTTGTTCATGAATACAGAATTTGGACGGAGTGCTTCTCAGATGATTGATCAAAGTCAGTTTTTAACGTTTATGTATAAAAATAATTTTCTCCTAAACTTGATTCTTGGTTTCACTTTAGGCGTTTAAAAAGTCTCTTCTTATATAAGAACGGCACAGGGGTGTCACTTTATATAAGGAGAGACTTTTTCCTTGTTCAGGTTCCTTTTAGAGGGATATTGAAAAGCCTTATGGTAAAAAAATTTGATTTTTTGAAGAAATTGAAGAATTTCTCATAAAATTGTTGACAGAACTCTCTAAAGATGATAGGATATAACTCCACGGATAAGTAAGTGGAACAAGCAATAAAATTAAAAAACAATTTTTAAAAAAAATTAAAAAAAGTTGTTGACAACAGACAATAAGATGTGATATTATATTGGAGTTGCGCTAAACAAGACAACACAGCAATGCAGTAAGCAATGCAAATGAACATTGATAACTAAACAGAATCCAACCCTGAAAATTCTAAACGGTTTCCATAAGAAACCACAAGAGATTTTTCGGTAATGAACAGTTTTCTATCTTAATAGAAAACAACCTAAAACAGTAAATATCGAAGACGTTGCAAGTAACTTGGTTACGAAGCAAAAGAATCGATAACGGGATAGTATAGCTAGTTGTTATGCTGACTCGG